>JAENWJ010000023.1 GCA_016649995.1 Peptostreptococcaceae bacterium | reverse complement strand
TGCAAATTCTTGATAGGCAATAGCTGCTTTATTCGTTGGCATATAATCAACTATGCTCATACTTTTTAGATTTGCTTCACCTACTTTTACCGATTTAGGAATTTTAACGTTAAAGACTTTAATGTGTTCACCATACGAATTCTCAATCATTTCAAGTATGCTTTTAGAAAGATTTGTTCTTTCTTCATACATTGTAAGGAGTATGCCATCAAATGATATCTTTGAATTTATACGTCTTTTAATTTTCACTATTGTTTTAAGTAAAAGTTCAAGACCCTTTGCAGATAGGTATTCTGGTGTTGCTGGTATTAAAACACTGTCACAAGTTGCAAGTACATTTAATGTCATTAACCCAAGTGATGGCATACAGTCGAGAATAATATAGTCATAATCATCTTTGATTTCATCAAGAATCGTTTTTAGAACATACTCTCTACTGATGGTACTAACTAAGTTAATCTCAATGGCTGAAAGTTCAATACTACTAGGAATAATATCTACACCTTCTTTTTTGATAATGTAACTTTCCTTTGGTGGTAGATCTTTATCATTGATTACATTCATCATTAGATGATAAAGTGTTGTTTCAAGTTTTACAGAATCCTCAATACCAAAACAATCGGTCATGCTTGCTTGATTATCACAATCAACCACCAATACTTTGCATCCCTCTTTTGCTAAAATACTTCCTAAGTTCCTACAAGTCGTACTTTTTCCTACCCCGCCCTTTTGTGATGCTACTGCAATTATTTTACTCATGGGTTTTTCGCTCCTTTCTGATTCTCACTGTGTAATGTGATTATACATTTTATAATTAATCAAATCAATGTTTCGTTAGTTTTGTTTTTTATATTTTTAATTCTTTTGATAAACCACACTTAATAGTGTATTATTATATTTAGGTAGGTGATTAAAATGAAATTAACTATGGTAGAAAAAATCCGTATTTTATTAAGAAGAAAAAATGTTACTATTGTCGAATTAAGTACTAGATTAGAAACTACAAATCAGAATTTAGCTAATAAATTTAAGAGGGATAATTTTTCAATGAAGGAACTTGATGAAATTGCTGAAGCTCTTGATTGTGAATTTGAAGGTTTTTTTGTTGAAAAAGATGGCGATAAGATTTAGAGTTGATTATGTTAAACAAAACATTTATGCTTTGTAAAAATTTTAACAAACATGCAAAAATGACAGAACACCATAACGGTTCTGTCATTTTTGCATATTTATTATTTTATTTTTCACTCTATTTTATGCGTTTTTCATCGTTTTCTCGACGTGTTCACGCATACCATGTCATATTGCAATTTCCACTTTAATACCATTTTTTAGGTCTTTTTCAACGTAATTATCACTGTTTTTAGTGTATGTTACAATATCAGAAAACACCTTGAAACCCAGTAATATCAACGGTTTGAGCGTTGTAGTTTTACTACCGTCTCGACATGAGGCGTGTGTGGGAACATGTCCACCAACGCCATATCCGTCATTTCATAATTGTTTTCTTTAAGAATGAGCAAGTCCCTCGCAAGTGTTTTGGGGTTGCACGAGATGTAAAGAATTTCTTTTACGTCATAGGCGATTATGTCCATTAGAGCTTTCTCCATTATGCCCTCTCTTGGTGGATCGAGAACTATGACATCGGGTTTTTCCGGAATTATCTTTAATCCGTCCCGTACATCTCCTGAGTAAAACATGCAATTATCAAGACCGTTCAGCTCGGCATTTTCATTTGCTTTTTCGACGGCTTCGCCTATGAGCTCTACACCGTAAACCGCCTTCGCTTTTTTGGCAAGCAGCTGACCGATAGTTCCTGTTCCTGAGTATAGATCGTAAAGCACTTTGTCCGAAAGGTCGCCCAGCATGGAAAACCCTTTTTCGTAAAGAAGTTCCGCTCCCGATGTGTTTGTCTGAAAGAATGAAAATGGTGAAATCTTGAATTTAAGTTCTCCGACTTCCTCGAGTATCCAATCCCTACCGGATATGACTCTCAGCTCATCGCAACGGACCGCGTTTCCTATGTCATCATTGACGGTTCTTAAGATGCCAACTATTTTTCCTTCAAGTTCAAGCGATTCCATTGCTTTATTATATTCCTTTTCGGGGAAGGCAATTTGATCGCTTGTCACGATGTTTACCATTATCTCCCCTGTATTCTCTGCCTTTCTCACTATAAGGTTCCTTAGAAGGCCCATATGCGTCTTGTTGTTGTAATGGGGAAGTCCATGTTCCTTGCAAAAGGCAAGCGTCTCATTCATGATCCTATTAAAGTCTGTATGCGTCAAAAGGCAATCGCTTATTGTCAGCACATCCATGTAGCGGCCTTTTCTATGCATCCCCAGGGTGGTTTCCCCTCCCTTTTCCATGTCGCCGAAGGTATATTCCATTTTGTTTCGGTATCTGTAAATCTTAGGGCTGGCGGTAATGCCTCTATAGGGTACATCCATTATTCCATGTTCTGCAAACAGGTTCATGACCGCCTTTTCTTTCTCAATAAGCTGATGTTCGTATGAAAGGTTCTGCCTTGAGCAGCCTCCGCAAAAATCATTGTGGATGCAATCTGCAGGGTTCTCGTCCTTTCTGGGCTCGACAATTTCCAAAAGCCTCGCCTCGGCATAGGTCTTTTTTATCTTTCCCACCTTAGCTATTACTTTTTGCCCGGGAAGCGCATGCTTGACGCGCACTTCCGTGCCCTCATGAAACGCTATTCCCATATTCGGAAAAAGCATTTTTTTTATTGTCAGTTCTATTGTTTCTCTTTTTTTCATAGTGTATTCCTCTCATTGCTTTTTACTCATAATTGAACCCCCCACGACTAAAGTCACAGGTATTTTGGCGCTTCTCACAAATATTAATACGAGTATATCACAGTTTTCATAATGCTTTGAACCGGTTAAATACTTATAAACGAAAAAAGAAACGGCCCGCTCCTTGATTGAGCAGGCCGTTTCAATGCTATTCGTGTTTCAATTTCCCTCGTAAAGACTGGATGAGAAATACACCGGTTCGCTTGTTGCTTCAATCTGCAATTTCCTGATTATGTTTTCGTTTGCAGCGGAAAGAATAGTTGTGCAATGCGCTTGGCATCCCATAAGCAATTTTAACTTGTCCACCGCAACCTGAGCTGTCGGGTTGGTAACCGCACTTATGCTAAGTGCTATAAGAATCTCCTCAGCGTCAAGAATCAGATTTGTTGATCCAAAGGAATCCTTTTTCAATTTGCGAATCGGCTCAAGAATCATCGGTGCAATCAGATGCAATTCATCGTCTATTTTAGCCAAGTACTTGACTGCATTCAGTATAGCTGCGGAAGGAGCATCCATAACCTCTGTCGTTCTTCCCGTAACAATAGTCCCATCAAGCATCTCTATTGCAAAAACAGAACATATGTCCTTGCACTTTCCTGAGGCTTTAAGGCTCTCTGCCTTTTTCATAGCCGGGGCAACCACTTTTCGGTTATTAGGACCCAATCCAAGCTCTTCCATTATGAGTTTTGACCGTTGGAAAGTTTCCAAATCGACCAAGCCCTTCTTGTATTCACAGCCTGTATTGAAGTATCTTCTTATTATTTCTTGACACGAAGCCTCTTTAACAACTTCGTCATCAACTATCCCAAATCCAACTCTATTTACTCCCATATCGGTAGGCGATTTGTATGTAGCCTCCTCGCCGGTGATTTTCTCAATTATTCGTCTAAGCACAGGAAAAGATTCTATATCGCGATTATAGTTTGTCGAAATCTCGCCATAGGCGTCAAAATGGAAGGAATCAATCATATTAACATCCTTTAGGTCTACGGTAGCCGCTTCGTATGCAATGTTTAGCGGATGTTTAATAGGCATATTCCAAACAGGGAATGTTTCAAACTTGGAATACCCCACGGCATGCCCCTTCTTGTTCTCGTGATATAGCTGGCTGAGGCATGTGGCAAGCTTTCCGCTTCCCGGACCAGGTGCAGTAACTACAACTATCTGCTTGGTTGTCTCAATATATGGGTTCTTTCCATAACCTTCATCACTAACTATTGTATCGACATCAGTCGGATAGCCTTTTGTAGCACGGTGGGTATATACCTTGATATCTCTTCGTTTCAGCTTATTCATAAATAATGTTGCAGCTGGTTGTTCGTTATATCTGGTTATTACTACGCTGTTGACATTTAATTCCTGTGCGCGGAGCTCATCAATCATCCTGAGCACATCCATATCATAGGTAATTCCAAAATCGCCACGTATCTTGTTGCGTTCGATATCCCCGGCGTACACGCATATTATCACTTCCGCCTTATCCTTAAGCTTGCGCAACAGCTTGATTTTTGCATCCGCCTCGAAACCCGGCAGGCAACGTTTAGCATGCATGTCGCACAAAAGCTTTCCACCAAATTCAAGATAAAGTTTGTCATAGTTATTTACTCTTTCCAAAATAAACTTTGACTGCTCTTCCAAATACTTTTCCGAATCAAACCCCTTTTTCATAAAATCTCCTCGCAATTTTCCCCATTTTTTTCTATCGTATAACAATCCATTTTCTCTTTGTTAATAATAATTAATATCGGCTTGTCTTTATAGCTCCGTACTAATATTACTCCATTAGACAATCAAAATCAATTTGAAACTACCCCTAAATCATCAATATCAATTTCGTCCATGCTTTCCACATGCATGTCTGCCAATTCTATAAGCTCATGCCACCTCGTTTTGGAATAAGCGTCATATACCGCACAAGACTTCATCCCAGCCCTTTTAGCCGCCAATATACCTGCATAGGTGTCCTCAAAAACCATGCATTTTGAAGGCTCTGTTTTTAACTCTTTGGCAACTTTAAGGTATATATCCGGGCTCGGCTTTCCCTTAGGAACTTCACATGATGTACGTATGACATCAAAGTACGCATGTATCCCATTAGAATGAAGAACCGATTCCGCAAGTGCCCTAAAATTGCTTGTTCCAATTCCAAGACGCAAACCTCTTTCGCTAAGGCGCTTAACCAACTTCGCAGCTCCACTCTTCAACCTGATTTTGTTTTCATATAAATCCGCAGCCATATGATTCCATTCCTCTTTTATGCTTTCGATATCGTCATCTATACCGAATCTTTCCTTAAAATAGTGCGCTGTCTCCGTGAAACTCATTCCCTCTATTTCATGCTGTAAATTCTCAGGTAATTCAACGCCATATTTTTTTAGATAATCAATATCAATCTGTTTCCAAATCCACATGGAATCCACAAGGGTTCCATCAAGATCAAAAATGAACGCTTCGCAATTTGCAATCATTGTAACACCTCATAACAAAATCAACCTTTGAAGGGCTGATTTTGTTTTCTCCAAGTTTATTCAATTAATCATACCATCAGTAGTCCATGCCTACAAGAAATTTTGCCCTTCTTATTAAAAGGGCCTTTATGGCAATATGAGTTTGGGCTTGAAATCTATATAGTCGCTGGAAACCAATTCGTAGCTTGTACCATCTTTAACGCCTTTAATTCCCGCACTATAGGAATTTATGTTGTGCAAATGTCCATAAAGCACAATTTCAACTCCGTACTTTTTAATCAAATCAGTAAACCCTGACGGTTCGAATTTTTCATTGGTCGGTGGATAGTGAAGCATGACGATTATTCTTTTCCAGCCTTCTTTCTTAGCAGATATCAATGACATTTCGAATCGAGCAAGTTCTCTTCTATAAATCTTGTCGTCATGCTCATCAGCCGCGGAATCGTTTGGACAAACCCAACCCCTCGTGCCACAGATTGCGTATTCTCCATATGATGAATGATTGTTCTGTACGAATATATGATTCGAATAAGCCAAATGCATTTTCTTTAGCGAGGTCCACCAATAGTCATGGTTGCCTCTTAAAAGTATTTTTCTTCCAGGCAATTTTTCTATCCAGTCCAAATCTTTTCTTGCATCTGACAGGTGCATTGCCCACGAAATATCTCCCGGAATCAAAGTGGTGTCCTCCTCGGAAATATACTTCTTCCAATTCTTTTCAATTTTTTCATAATGCTTGTTCCACTGGGGCCCAAAAATATCCATTGGCTTGTCTGTGGAAAAGCTCAGATGCAAATCCCCTATAGCATATAAAGCCATTGCTCATCCCTTTCCTTATCAATCAAATGCCCGATATCTAGCTATGTTCAATTTTATATTTTTCAAAAGATCCTCAAGCTCGTCCAAGCTACCCTTATCCCATAATTCATCAAATTTTATCTGGAATTTCATCGCTTCGGATTGCTGTCCAAGCAAAGTAAGCAGCTGTATATTTTTTACTATGTTCGATATGGTATTTGATTTTTCTTCAAACAGTATTTGAGCATTTATAACCTCGTTGCGTATTTCACACATTTCTTCGTCTAATCTAAATGCCGCATCAGCCGCGCTCATTAGACGCGCTCTAATGTCTTCGGGTATTTCCTTTTTATATTTATACTTCAGAGAATGCTCTATGGTTGCCCAAAAGTTCATTGCAAGAGTGCGTATCTGAATTTCAGCAAGAATCTCCTTTTCCCCAAATGCGGTCTGCACCGGGTAACGGATTATTACGTGATAGCTTCTATAGCCGCTGTCCTTCTGGTTGTGTACATAGTCCTTCTCGTTCTCAATCTTGAGGTCTTTGCCATCTCTGATTCTAAGCAAATCGACAACACTATAGATATCGTCTACAAATTGACACATTATGCGCGAATTCCTGCGATATCCTCCATTTGGTCTTCTATATCGTCATCATCGATACCATTTCGCTTTGCTTTTTCCAATATGCTGTTTATTTTTTTTACTCTTCCTGTTATAAATTCAATTGGAGAATATTCATTCATTTCCCTGAACTCGTCCCTCAAGGACTTAATCTTCACTTTCAATTCCTCGACCGCCTGTTCATAAGGAATCAATATTCTTTCCCAATCTATTATTCTATACATGAAATCACCCCAAATATCTATGACCTTATATTACTATATTAACACAGATACTCCATTACGCAAAAGTGCAAAAGCCTCCACGCCGGGAGGCTTTTGCCTATAGACAAATACTAAAGTCTTTCAGCTATATAACCTACAAGATCGACTACTCTTGCCGAATAGCCCCATTCGTTGTCATACCACGAAACAACTTTAATCATCTTTTCTCCTACTTTGCATGTCAAGTCGGCATCCAAAATTGAAGATCGGTAATCTCCCGTAAAGTCCTTTGAAACTAGAGGCAATTCATTGAATCCCAGAATGCCCTTCAATTCGTTTTCTGAAGCCCTCTTCATTTCGGCGTTTACTTCCTCTACAGAAGCTTCTTTTTCAAGATTTACAACCAAATCAACAAGAGAAACAACAGGTATCGGAACCCTTACAGCCATTCCATTCAATTTTCCAGCCATCTCCGGTATTACAAGTCCAAGAGCCTTTGCCGCTCCAGTAGTCGTCGGTATCATCGAAAGAGCTGCAGCCCTAGCTCTTCTTGGGTCTTTCTTGTGAGGCTTGTCCAACAGTTGCTGATCGTTGGTATATGCATGTATAGTCGTCATAAGGCCTTCTTTGACTCCAAATGCATCGTTTAACACCTTGACAATTGGAGCAAGGCAGTTAGTAGTGCAAGATGCGTTAGAAACTATTTCATGTTTTGCCGAGTCATAGGACTTTTCATTTACACCCATAACAAAGGTACCGTCAACATTTTTTCCGGGTGCAGACAAAACAACTTTCTTAGCACCAGCCTTGATATGCTTGTAGGCATCTTCTCTGTTGTTGAAAATCCCTGTAGATTCCACAACAATCTCCACTCCCATGTCTTTCCATGGAATTTCTTCAGGATTTCTGAAGGCTGTAAATTTGATAGCTTTGTCCCCTACGTATAGTGTTTCCTTGTCAGCGCTGACATCCTGCGGGTAAATCCCATACACGGAGTCATACTTGAATATTTGCGAATGTTTTTCAGGTCCACTTGTGCTGTTTATTACAATAACTTCCAAGTCGTCTCTTTCAAGAGCAATTTTCAGAACATGTTTTCCAATTCTACCGAAACCATTGATGCCAATTTTTGTTTTCATTCTCAGCACCCTCCTTTTGTTTTGTTTGCCTCAAATATTATATCACATTTTTTAATTAGAGTAACATATTTATCGTTTATTTTTCGCAAAACGTTCAACTGAACGATTTGCCAGATAGCCAAATTCTTTACCTTGCCAGCTGTTATTTTCGGTCATTTTCTTTTCAATCATGTCGCGTATTTTCCACCAACTCGCATCCCAATTGCAAAAAAGCGTTTTTTCCTTGGGCGCCCTTGCCAAAAGCCTCTGTATTGCAATTTCAGGATCTAGCTTTTCCAAGAAAAGTACAACCCTATCCACATACTCATCCATTGAACAAATTTCAAACTCATTTTTACTGTACAGCTCACCCATAACTGTATTTTCAAGCACATAAAGTGAATGCAACTTGACTGTTTGAATTTTAAGAGCCGACAATATCTTTGCAGCTTCTACTGCATCTTCATTGTCATCCCATGGAAGATTCAATATTAGGTGCGCACCTATATCGAATCCATAAGGTTTTATCATTCCAACGCAGTATATGAACTCTGCAAGGCTATGCCCTCGGTTAAGCTTTGTCAACGTTCTATAGTTGACGCTCTGCAGTCCTAGCTCTATCGAAATGGAAATTCCTTTGCTCTCCGACACATCCTTAAGCACATCCAAGTAGTCCTCGTCCAAGCAATCCGGCCTGGTGGAAACGCATATCTCGACAACCCCGTCTATGCACGCATCCTCCATTCTTTCTTTAAATACTTCAAGCGGCATATAGGTATTTGTGAAATTTTGAAAATATGCTATGAAAGCCTCAGCATTGTATTTCTTCCCTATATAGCTTTTGTTTTCTATAAGCTGCTCTTCTACCGAAAGATTAAGATTCAACATCTCAAATCCCGCCGCATCCTCTCCACAGAATATGCAACCTCCAGTTGATATGGTACCATCTCGGTTTGGGCAGCTCACAGGCAAGTTTACGGGCAACTTATATGTTTTTTCGCCATATTTTTCTTTCAAGTACTCTGAATATCTTCTGTACAAAGGTTTCATTATCCATTGCCTCTCTTGTTTTTAAAAATTTAAAACAGCCTTTACGGCTACTTTAAATTAAATATACACCAATTGTACATCTATAACAAACTGCTATTGTGCAGGAATTAAAACTTTCTGTCCCGGGAAAATAAGATGTGGATTGTTCATTTTATTGAACTCTGCCAAGGTTTGCCATGCAACTCCAAATTGCTTTCCAATTCTCCAAAGCACATCCCCAGACTTAACCACATAGGTCTTGGCTACAACAGGCACTTCTACAGGAGATGGAACATATTCTGTGATGCGACCCTCTACCACTGAACCTGCGGTGCCATTTGCCTCAATATAATCCATTAGGATCTCGTCCATTCCTCCGAGAAGCATTATTTCTTTCTTTCCATCAAACATTGTGTATCCGTCTCCGCCTACAGCTATGAAGTCGTTTGTAGCCACTTCATATGTAGCATTCATATCAAGAGGAGCTCCGTTTATCATAATATTCATAATTCTGCTTCCGGCCGGCTTTGTTACATCTATTTGGTATTTCACATTTGCAACATGCGTGAAGGCACCCTTTTGTTCGGGATAGTCTGTAGCTCCGACTTCAAGAGCCTCCTTGACTTCCATACCTGTAAGCGACTTAACAATAACGGTGTTTCCAAAAGGCAATACTGTTATTAATTCTTCGATGGTGATGTCCCCTATATCTATGGATGCACGGATTCCGCCTCCATTAGTCATCGCAAAATCGGCACCGGTTGCATCTAGCATTGCATCTACAATCAGGTTTCCAAGATTTGTTTCACCTGTTCTAACTTGGTCTCTTTCTCCATCAAGCACAACTGCAGTAGTGCCCACAACCGGAGATACAAGTTCCTGATATTCGACTTTAAGTTCATCAACCAGAGCCAATATTTCCACGTCGCCTTCTATAGTGACATTCTCTTTTTCCAATAGACTTGCAGTGATTTCGGCTTCTCCCTATTTAGTTATGTAACAATTTTCAATTCTATTTCTTTCAATCCCTTTCCCTTAAGCCTCTTAATCATATCTTGTTCGGCCATTTTTTCTCTTGATTTCCCCATAACCATTATGTCTATATCTTTTTCGCGGGCGAATTTCTCCAGTGTTTTGACAATATCGTCAGCCTTTACAATCGTCAAGTCAGCGCCATTTCCCTTGCTTACTTCAAATAAATATTCGATGGCATCGGCTTCTTTTAATTTTCCAAAATATTTCCATCCCTCCTTCACTACATGAATGACATAAAGGTTGTCGTCTTCATCCTTTGCCATGGCCGCCCCTGCTTCAATGAGCCTTTTGCATGACTTTTGCTGCGTCACACAAACCATAATGTTGTGAGTTCTCATTTAAATCTCCTTTTTTCATCGCTTTTATATATATACACATTTTATGAAAACAATATTCACTCAAAAAAAAACAAGAGCCTAAGCTCTTGTTAAACTTTTCAAATTAAATGTTTCTTTATTTTCTCAGGAAGAAGTTCCGGATTGCAACTAAGTGTCATTACACAATCAATGGATTGTTTTTCAGAAAGCCATTCAATCCTATCTATAAAATTAATTACATTATCGTTTTCACTACCCATTATGTTATACAAACCGTCAATGTAAATTTTTTCAATATCGTAGTTGTTGGCAATTATTCCATAAATGAAACCTATGAATTCATCCGTCGTTTTAACGGGAAATTCCTCAAGGTTGACAAAACGCACATCGTGTTTCAAATCATACATATGTCTATTGTCGTCATCTATATATACTACATTCCCTTCAAGCTTTTCAATATCCACATTTACCATGTCAATTATTTTCTTCGTTTTGCCAGTTCCCTTTTCGGATGCAATTATACTTATCATGTAATCTCCTCCCTTTTTAGCGAAACTAGTTCGTTGCTGTCATAACTATATATTTCTATTTTGAAAGGCCAATTCCTTTAAAAACAATTATTTTATTTGCACGCTAAATGTTCGTCCTAAGGTTATTTCGCAATTGTCCGCACGCGGCATCAATATCCTCTCCAAGTGTTCTCCTAATGCTTGCGGCTATTCCTCTGCTCTCAAGAAATTCTTTGAATTTTTGCTGCACGGCTCTTTCCGATGTTTTGAAGTCTCTTTCATCCACACTGTTGTATCCAATTATATTTACATGGCAATTAAGCCCCTTGAGAAGTTTTGCGGTTTTTCTAAAACTGTCCATATCGTCGTTAATGCCTTTCATCAGCGCATACTCGAAGGTTATTCTTTTCCCTGTTTTTTCCATATATGCTTTGCATGCTTCAAGCAGTTCTTCAAGCGGATATTTCCTATTGACAGGCATTATGCCGCTTCTTGAAATATTGTCAGGAGAATGAAGCGAAACCGCCAAGGTTATTGGGATATCTTCTTCCGAAATCCTGTAAATCCCAGAAACTATGCCGCTTGTCGAAACGGTTATGCTTCTATAGCTTATACCCAAGCCCTTTTCTTCATGTGCTAGTCGAATGAATCGAATAACATTATCATAGTTGTCAAAAGGCTCACCGCTTCCCATTAAAACTATATTCGATACCCGAATCCCCTGGTCGTGTTGAGCCGAAAGTACCTGCCCCAGCATTTCTCCCGCTGTCAGATTGCGTTCCAGCCCTCCTATCGTCGATGCGCAAAAGCTGCAATTCATTCGACAACCCACCTGGGTGGAGATGCATATGCTGTATCCATGATGATATTTCATAAGTACAGATTCAATTATTCTACCATCTACCAGCTTCATTGCATACTTCACTGTTCCGTCGGACGAAACCTGCTTGGCGATAATTTCATTGCGAGTCAGACTAAATACATCTTCCATTCTATTTCTAAGGGATTTAGGCATATTTACCATTTCTTCAAATGAATCAACACCCTTTGAAACCCAATTGAAAATCTGATCGCTACGAAATCCCGGCTGCCCAATTTCTTTTATTTTATTTTTTATTTCATCAGGAAACATGCTCTTCAAATCTAGCAATTTTTTTCTCCTTTATTGTCGAATTGGTATAAACACCGGCGATAATCATAAACATGCCTACTATATTATACCAACCGATAGTTTCATGCAGTATCGGTGCTGCAAGCCCCATTGAAAATACCGGCAGCTCAGCCATAGCTATCTTACCCGCTATGAATGCTCCCGCCCAGCATAAAGCTGCAAATGTCATCATTATGTATGTCTTTTTATCTTCCATTTGTGTCTCCCCATAGTTATTAAAAATTTGGCTTTTCATCTAATGCATACAACCTTTATATTTTTGTCAAATCATTAATCCATTTATCTGTTCTTATGCGTGAATATCCTAAAATAGTCTTTCCTATTTCCTCCAGATTCACCAACAACACTACTACGTACAGGGGAAGTCCCCAGTAAAGGGCTCCTGCAAATGCTAATGGAACCCCAATTAAATAAATACTCCCCAATTCTATTAAGAGCGAATATTTTGTATCCCCTCCGCCCCTAAATAATCCTATTATATACACGTTGTTCAAAAATTTTATTGGCATCAACACTCCATTAATCCACAAAATATATTTTGCCATCCGGCGTACTTCTTCGCTTACTATAAATTGCATCGACACAAACTTTGCCGAAAAAATCATGATGGCTCCAAGAATAAACCCGCTCGCAACAGCAAGTTTCATCATTCTCTTAGCATAAATTCTTACTTCGGCGCTCTTCTCCCCAATTAGATTGCCAGTTATCACAGCACCCGCATTCCCAATTCCTACGGCTGCGATAAAGAATATATTTGATACGGTTTCAGCAATGCGGACAGCCGCAAACTCCTCGGTACCCATTCTTCCATAGGCTACTGCATACAAACTCATTCCAACAGCCCATATGCCTTCATTAACGACCACAGGCCATATTCTATGATAAACAGTCTTGACATAGTCAAAATCGAAATCCATAAGTTCCTTAATCGATGCCGAAATAACTATGCCCTTTTTATTAACCATTAGAACCATAAAAACCATTTCAAAAGCCCTGGAAATAAGCGTAGCAATTGCGGCCCCTTTAACCCCCCAAGCGGGAAAAGGCCCTATTCCGAAAATCAAAAATAGATTAAGAACAGTATTCATAGCAAGGGCCAATGCGCTTATAGTCAACGGAAGCCTTGGTTTCCCAATGCTTCTTGAGGATATGGAATAACTAAGCGTTACAGCCATCATTACAAGCGAAAAAGAAACGATTTTCATGTAGGCTGCGCCCTCACTCACAACACCCTGATCCTTTGTGAAAATCATAATTATGGGTTTTGCAAAAAATATCCCACCAAAAGCAAATATCACGGCTACTAGAACCCCCGAAAAAATTCCAAGGCCTAGAGTCTTTTTGATTTTGCCTGTTTCCTGGCTTCCCCAGAATTGACTTATGAATATTGATATGCCGCTATTTACGCCAAATAAAAGCAAAATCAAAATAAAGAAGTACTGATTCGCTATGCCGATGGCCGCTATCTTTTCTGCTCCCAATCGGCCAATCATCAATGTGTCTATCAAATTCAGCGAAGTAGTTATTAAATTCTGCATGGCAATAGGAAAAGCCATCCAAACTATTTTTTTATAATTCTGTTTTACTGTCGCTATTGTCTCTTTCACAAATATCTCCCTACACCTAAAATTTCATCAGAGAAATGCTCCCCTGCATATCCTCCATATATCTAATTATTCGAATGATTTTTCGATTTTTCTATGTGTAAAGGCCTTTTTCTTGCTCGCGTAATCCTCTACTATATGTCCATTGCCAAGCATTTTATATTTGTAAATCATGAGTCCGTCTAGTCCAACCGGTCCTCTTGCATGAATCTTGCTTGTGCTTATGCCGACTTCAGCGCCAAAACCGTATCTAAATCCGTCCGCAAAACGCGTGGAGCAATTCCAGTAGGTGCTTGCCGCATCTACAAGAGCCATGAATTTTTTTGCCGCAGTTTTATCCTCCGTCAAAATGCATTCCGTATGGCTTGATCCATAGGTATTTATATGTTTTATCGCTTCATCAATGCCACTTACTACTTTTATAGAAACCTTGTAATCAAGATATTCCATTTTCCAAGTGTTTTCATCAGCCGGCTCAGCATTAATGAATTCGCGCGTTTTTTCGCACCCAAAAATCTCGACTTCCCCTTTGAACATTTTTTCTATTTCAGGCAAAAAAGTTTGAGCTGCCGCCTCATGCACAAGAATTGTTTCGGTCGCATTGCAGGCCGCCACATATTGTGTTTTTGCATCGTAAAGAACCCTTAGAGACTTTTCAACATCTGCATCCTCATGAATGTAAGTATGACAAATTCCATCCGAATGTCCAAGCACAGGTATATTGGAATTGTTCATGATATATTTCACAAATGCATTTGACCCTCTAGGAAGTATCAAATCTATTTCATCATCCATTTTAAGCATCTCGGCAACATCTTCCCTCGTCTCCATCAGCTGTATCCATCCTTCCGGCGCTCCGCTGCCGGTCGATGCATCTCGTATTACCTCATACAGCTTTCTGTTGGTTTCCATGGCTTCACTGCCACCCTTTAAAAGAACGGAATTCCCGCTTTTCAGACACAATGATGAAATTTGAACAAGGGCATCCGGTCTCGACTCGAATATCACCCCTACTACTCCAATTGGGCATGTAACCCTAAACAGCTCAAGCCCTTCATCCAATTCCATGGCATAGGTTGTCTTTCCTACAGGGTCATCCAGCTCTACAAGGCTCCTTATTCCATCCACTACTCCCTCAATCTTGTCTTCTTGGAATTTTAGGCGTTTTAGTATCGGTCCTGGCAAGCCTTCTTCTTCGCTTCTTTTTAAATCCATCTCATTTGCTTCTATGATAGATTTCTTCTTCTCATTCAAGGCTTTTGCAACCGAAAGCAAAATATTGTTTTTTGTTTTTCCGTCCAATGCGGCCAATTCAAGAGATGCCTGTTTTGCGGCCAAGCCCTTCTGCTTCATGTTCATATCACTTCACTCCTTGTATTTTTTAAAGTGTATTTTTCGCAAATTTTCCAATGTTTTTCCCTGTAAATATTTGTAGTCGTCACAAGCTCTTGATAGCATAATATTGTTTTCACAACAAAATCAATCTTTCTTTTTCTTTGTCAAAATTAAATATAAACCTATTAAAATCAAGATCAAAGGCCAAAAACGATTTATACCAATCAGCAATTCCGTGATATCCCAATACTCTACAGCGTAAACAAATATACCGAAAACGGTAAGTGCAATTCCTACAATCGCTGGCCAAACCGTTTTTCTATCCAAACTTCCATTTTTAGTATTATGGATAAAGAAAATTAAATAAAAAGCAATCGCCATGAAAAAGAAAAAAGCGGCACCTTCAATCCTTCCATTCATAAATAAAAGTCTCGAGCTCTGTAAATTAGCATATGTTCCCAGTAAAATAAGAATGCATGCCGGAATCAAAAATCCTATTGGCCTTTGCCTAATAAAATATGCAATTAGAAATACTGATCCAAGACCAATCAAAAAGTATTCTCCTGAAATCCATCCTTGCCTTGATGCAAAATTGATAAGGCCTATTAAAACCAGTATTAATCCGATTATTTTTTTATTACCCATGGACTCATCCTCTCTTTCGAAACGCTTCGAGCAATGCAAGTTTTTGGGAACGCTTCATTTTTTTGATTTCCGCTTCTCTTCTTAGCGCACTTGATTTATCTTCGCAAGTTTCAAAATATTTCAGTATGACAGGCCGTTTTGAACGAGTATATTTTGCAGCCTTTCCCTCATTGTGCCTTGCCACTCTTTTTTTCAAATCTGAAGTCCACCCTGTGTAAAGGCTTCCATCCGAACATTCCAATATGTACACGAAGGCCATAGTCTCTTTCCTTTCCATATTATCCCCATTATATTATATCTTTATTCCTACAAAAAACAAACAAAAGGCGCAAATGCCTTATTGCATTCACGCCCTCTAAAATCAACTGTCATAAACTCTGTAAAACTTTTTATTTTTCACTTGCAGCTTCAATTTGTATAGGCTGACCCTTTATAGTGTTTCTGCTCATGATGCGAAGTACATTGTCCGCATACTTAACAGGCACTTCAACAAACGTGTACTTGTCGAAAATATCTATCGATCCTATAAGATCTCCCGGCATTCCAGTCTCACCCGCAATTGCTCCGACAACATCTCCAGGACGAACGCCCTGCTTTTTGCCTATGTTAATAAACAGTCTGGCCATTCCAGGTTCAGAACCATTTTCCTTTACAGAAGAGCCGGTCCTTCTGCTTTCTTGCCTACTTTCCTGCTTGATTTCTTGCTTGCTTTCACCCATAACCATCTTGAGCAAAGCTGCTGCAACATCCAATGTAGAGTAATCCTCTTCAAGTAGCTTCTCGATCATATGGGTTTCCTTGCGGAGGTTTTCATTTTCTACAATATTGCCTACCTGCTGCGCCAAACCATTGAAACGCGCCTCGGCAACATCGGTAATAGAAGGCATCTGCTCTCTTTTAATCTTTGTCTTTGCGTAACGCTCAATGCTCTTTAACTTGTAAACCTCTTTGCCGAACGCGAAGGTAATGGATTGACCTTCTTTTCCGGCTCTTCCGGTTCTTCCAATTCTGTGGACATAATATTCCTCGTCCTGAGGAACGTCATAGTTAAACACGATTTCAATATCTTCAACATCGATTCCTCTTGCCGCAACATCTGTGGCAACGAGAATCTCAATGACACCCTTTCGGAAATTATTCATAACTCTGTCTCTTTGAGTTTGCTTCAAATCGCCATGCAGACCGTCGGCAAAATATCCTCTTCCTTGAAGTTCTTGAACAATCTCGTCCACACGTCTCTTTGTGTTACAAAAGACTAGCGCCAGATTAGGATTGTTGATATCTATGAGTCTTGTTAGCAACTCAAATTTGTTTCTTTGTTTTACTTCAATATAAGATTGTCTTATTTTAGGAACAGTCAATTCCTTATGCGCAACTCTGATTGTTTTAAAATCTTTAAGATATTTTTTAGCTATCTGTAAAATAGGTTTCGGGAGCGTGGCTGAAAACATTGCAGTCTGCCTATCTGCAGGCGTATCCTTCAGAATGGTTTCTATGTCTTCCCTGAAACCCATGTTCAGCATTTCATCTGCTTCGTCAAGAACAATCATGTTTATATGAGTCACATCAAGCGTGCCTCTTCTCATATGGTCCATAACTCTCCCCGGCGTTCCCACTACAACCTGAACACCTTTTCTAAGAGCATGCATCTGCCTGCTGATAGGTTGTCCTCCATAAACAGGTAAAACGTTTACTTGCTTCATGTATTTGGACAGTTTTTTTATTTCATCCGACACCTGTATAGCAAGTTCCCGCGTTGGGCAAATAACCATGGCTTGAAGCGCTTTTTTGTTTGGTGAAATCTTTTCTAGCAAGGGTATCCCGAAGGCAGCAGTTTTACCGGTTCCCGTTTGGGCCTGCCCGATTATATCCAATCCATCCATAAGGTATGGAATCGCTTGTGTTTGTATGGGCGTGGCTTCCTCAAAGCCCATATCATCCACAGCTTTCATGATATTTTCTGAAATTTTTAACTCTTTAAAATTAATGGTTTGCATACATTTCCTTTCTGTTTCTTATTATACTTTTATATGTTCCATGAACATAGCTACAAATGAATGCACATTCATATGCAGCATAAATTAAATCATCTTTACAACTTTATAATTATACACTAGTTTATGCTTCAATGCAAATTTTTTTCAGTTACAAATCGATGAAAATATGCCTGCATCAAACCTTGAAAATCCACCCATCAGGGGCTTCCATATCCCCGAGCTGAATTTCACACAGGGTTTCATAGAGCTTCTTAGTAACGGGCCCCACCTCATTAAGGCTGTGAAACACATGCATTTCTCCCTTATATTCTATCCCGCCGATAGGTGTTATGACAGCAGCCGTTCCGCAGGCTCCGGCTTCCTTGAATTCGCCAAGATTGTCGATGTATACATCTCTCTCAATCACCTTCATGCCCATGTATTCTTTTGCTATGTGTATAAGCGAATACTTTGTTATGCTTGGAAGTATCGAAGAAGAGTCCGGGGTTACAAATTCGTCGTTTTGGGTAATTCCAAAAAAGTTGGCCGCCCCAACCTCTTCTATTTTGGTATGGGTTGCGGGATCGAGATATATGCAGTCTGCGAATCCTTTTTCTACGGCCATTTTATGGGGAAGCATGCTTCCTCCGTAATTTCCTCCTACTTTTGCCGCCCCTGTTCCGTTAGGCGCAGCCCTGTCATAATCGGTCACATTGAAGTTGACCGGCGTCATGCCTCCCTTGAAATACGATCCTACAGGCGAGCAGAATACTATGAATAAATATTCGTCAGAAGGTTTGACCCCAAGTATATCCCCTACGCCAATCAGCATTGGTCTTAAATAAAGTGTCGCTCCTGTCCCATACGGGGGAACATATGCTTCATTCGCTTTAGCAACTTTCCTACATGCTTCAACAAACTTTTCAGTCGAAACCTCAGGCATCAGAATCCTGCGGCATGTATTCTGCATTCGAGCTGCATTCATATCCGGCCTAAATAATTGTATTTCGCCATTTTTTGTTCGATAAGCCTTTAATCCTTCAAAACATTGCTGCCCATAATGCAAAGCCGTAGAAGATTCGCTTATATGTACTATATTATCTTTTATAAGTTCCCCTTCGTCCCAAGCACCGTCTTTCCATCTTGATATGTAACGGTAGTCCGTTTTCGTATATTCAAATGCCAACTTGCTCCAATCAATATTTACCTTTTTATCCATATCATTATCTCCTTTCAAATACCTATTCAGAATAGTTTCTTGCCTAAAATTCAACTACATCTCCCACGCCAAACGGAATACTCCCAAATGCTGCGTAAAAGGCCGTAAGAGCCTCAAAATCCGTGCAATGGCTGGTTGATATGAAATCCGGATTGATATCCTTCAAATATGCAATTGTCCGCTGCGTACGTTCACCATTGCCTTTGAGATGGAATCCTCCCATGGCTAAAGTCACGGGAGGTTCAATCAGACATCCTAATTATATTATACATAAAAAAACCAAAAAATGAAAAAACCCCGGTCAAATGACCGGGGTGAACATTACTGCATTATTTTACAGATGTTACGTTTTCAGCTTGAGGACCTTTAGGACCTTTAGTAACATCGAAAGTTACTTCTTCGCCTTCTTCAAGAGTTTTGAAACCCTCTTTGTTGATTTGCGAGTAATGAACGAAAACGTCGTTTCCGTCTTCTGCTTGGATAAAACCAAACCCTTTTTCTGCGTTAAACCATTTTACTGAACCATTCATGCGTGTATTCCTCCAAAATTTTTATTCCTTCAATTCATTTAGACTAAATTAATTATGTTGGAAGCTGCATTTGTTTCAATAAAGGCCATGCAAATAACTTTTTCCCAAATAATAATTCGATTCATCATGAATCAAGGTTCAATTAGTACTATACACTTAAATTATTCTTTTGGCAAGTATATCTTGAAAATATTATCTGTATCTCTTTAATGTTTCCAACATACGGTTCTTTCTGTCCTTCATAAATTGCAATTCATTTCTAAGTATATTGTCCTTAATTCGATCCTTTTCAATGAAATATAAGGACAAACCTCCCAGTCCAACATGGGCACCAACACTTACACCCATCTGCATTATAAAGATTTCTCCATCATATCCTGTTTCCTTCAACAGAATATTTTTAAAATTCTCCGCAATCTTTATATCCGAAGTATATCCTATTATCACAAAGTCAGTCATTTCCAAGTCGACACGATCATTAAATTCCCTTGTATAGTGTCTATATACATTTTTTCTTCCACGTTCTTTTGCAACTATTGCACCCTTCTTGTTCTTCATAGTCATTATAGGCTTTATCTTGAGCATCTTCCCTATAATTGCGCTTGCGTTGCTCAGTCGTCCGCTTTTAATTAGATGGTCCAAATCATCGACGGATAGGAAATGCTTCATATTATACTTATATGTTTCATTGAATTCAATCAATTCCTCGAAAGTGGCTCCCTTTTCCATGAGCCTGGCGGTTTTCATTATTAGCCATCCGCTGCCGTGACTCATCGAAACTGAATCTACGACATACACCCGCGATTTCGACTCGGGATACTTGTCCCCAAAGTATTCTCTTGCAATTTCAGCAGATTGATACGACCCGCTTGTTCCACTAGACATGCATATGCATAAAAAATCGTCATACCCGTCCTTAACACCTTCCTCGATCAATTTTAAAAATTCCTGCGGACTAGGATTTGCGGTTCTTATTTCTCCTTCAACTTCGTCAATCATTCCGTAAAACTCGTCCGGCTGTATATCCACCCTATCCTTATAGCTTTTCCCTTCAATATGAATATTAAGCGGCGCAATTCCTATTTTATACTTTTCAATTATTTCCAGACTTAAATCACATGTTGAATCGGCTAAAAGCTTTATCATGAATTTTCTCATTCCTTCCGAATAGTTTTGATATTTAAAAGCAAATATCTATGTATGATTATTATTACTACTATTATACCTGCTATTTGCATTATTTGCACAACAAAAAAGGATCTGACAAATAGCCGCATCCTTTTGAATAAAAATGGAGCTGATGGTGGGAATTGAACCCACGACCTGCGCATTACGAGTGCGCTGCTCTACCTCTGAGCCACATCAGCAAATATAAATAACATTTATTAATCACACTAAATATAGATTAACAGATTCCATGATTTTTTCAACCATTTTTTTCAAGCGCCCCGTCAATAAACATTGGCAGAGCGCAAACTAATACTTGTATGAAAAGTTTTCTAAAAGCAACTTGGCAACTTAAATAACTCAGCATTGTGGTCTACTCTAGATTCAAGCGGAACATAGTCTTCAAAGGATCTGACATACTTGTATGCCGGCCTTATTATCTTCTTATCGCTCATTACCTGCTCCATGCGGTGCGAACACCATCCGGCAACCCTTGCCACCGCAAATATGGGCGTATAGAGCTCCTTGGGTATATTTAGCATTTCATATACGAGTCCCGAATACAAGTCCACGTTTGCACATATCATAGCATCCTTGCCTTTTCTCTCCATTAAGATTTCTTTTGTCAATTCCTCAATATTTTTATACAATTGGTAGGTTTCGCAATTGTCTTTTTCAAGCGCCAGCTTTGCCGCCTCTTTTTTAAGTATCTCGGCTCTGGAGTCAGAAAGTGTGTACACAGCGTGACCCATTCCGTAAATTAGTCCCGACCGATCGCCCGCTTCCTTGTTAACTATTCTGACAAGATAGTCTTTCAATGCACCCCTGTCACTGTAATTGCAGTTTTCCTTTATCTCGTCTATCATCTCCCGCACCTTTACATTTGCTCCCCCGTGCTTTGGCCCTTTCAGGCAACCTACCGCAGCCGCAATTGCGGAATATGTATCCGTACCGCTTGATGAGACTACATGGGTAGCGAACGCGGAATTATTGCCACCGCCATGATCCGCATGTATAAGAAGACACAAATCAAGAACAGATGCCTCGGTCTCTGTGTATTCATTATCAGGCCTTATCATGTGAAGAATGTTTTCAGCAGTACCAACACCCTTCTTTGGAGAGTGTATAAAAAGACTTTTTTTGTCAAAATAATGGGCTTTGGCTTGATATCCATAAGAAACTATAGTCGGAAATCTAGCAATAAGCATAATGCTTTGCAAAAGTAGGTTCTTTGGAGTAGTATCATCCGGATTTTCATCGTGTGAATAGAGCACTAGTATGCTCCTTTGAAGTTTGTTCATTATGTCATTTGACGGGATCTTTAAAATCATATTTTCCGTAAAAGACATAGGCAACTCGCGAAATTCATCTAGAACATCGTTGAATGCCTTAAGCTTTTCAGCCGTAGGCAATTCACCAAATAATAAAAGATATGCTGTTTCCTCAAATCCTCTTCTTTTTTCCATGACGCACCCCTTAACGAGGTCTCGTATGGCGATTCCCCTGTAATAAAGCTTACCTTCAGTCGGCTTTTTAATTCCGTCTTCCATAATGTATCCTATCACGCTGCTGACTTCTGTCAGTCCAACGGCAACTCCTGTACCATTATTATTTCTTAGACCGCTTTTGACATTATACCGGTCATACAACTCGGGATTGATTGTATTGTTATTCTCAAACAGCCCCGACATGTCGTCTATAAAATCTTTTGCATCCATCTCCCCGTCTCCTTCACTTCCGATTCATTTTGCTAATAATCGCATTTTTCATATCCTCGGTTGAAGCATTCCCACCAAGATCCGCCGTTCTGGTTTTGCCTTCCTCAATCACCTCGGAAATAGCCTTTTCGATTTTTCCCGCTGCTTCAGTCTCGCCTATGTACCTAAGCATCATGGCTCCGGACAATGTGAGTGCTATAGGATTCGCCAAGCCCTTTCCTGCAATATCGGGCGCGCTTCCATGAACCGCCTCGAAAATTGCTATTTCATCGCCCACGTTTCCTCCGGGTATCATTCCAAGGCCTCCGACAAGCCCGGCTCCGAGGTCGGAAAGTATGTCTCCGTAAAGATTCATGGTAACAATTACTCCGAACTGCGCAGGGTTCATAACCATTTGCATGCACATGTTGTCGATTATAACTTCCTCAAGATGCACATCGTATCCCTTTGCCATTTGGCGGGCAGTTTCAAGAAACATACCGTCTGCAAGCTTGAGTATGTTGGCCTTATGCGCTACAGTCAGTTTTTGATAACCGTTTTCTGCGGCATATTCGAAAGCGCTTTTCAGTATTTTTTTAGAGGCGGTTCGTGTAACCTTCTTAACCGCCTCTACGCAATCATCATCAATCACTCGTTCTATCCCTATATATAGGCCCTCTGTATTCTCCCTGAAAATAATAAGGTCCACATCTTCATATCTACTTTCCAAGCCCTTCATGCTTTTGATGGGTCTGATGTTTGCATATAGATCATATTTTTTGCGAAGCGCAACATTGATGCTCCTGAAACCGCTTCCTATCGGTGTTGTTATGGGCCCTTTAAGCACCACCTTGTTTTTTTCGATGCTCTTAAATACAGAGTTCGGTATTAGACTTCCCGTTTCCTCAAATACTTTTTTCCCTGCATTGACCTTTTCCCAGAGTATCCTTGCTCCGGACGCCTCGATGATATTAACAGCAGCTTCGGCAACTTCCGGGCCTATGCCATCGCCGGGGATTAAAGTAATTTCATGAATTTTCATATAGTTTATCCTTTCGCTTTCATTAAATTTATTGTTCCTCCGGCCATGAGGGTTTCCCTGTCCCTGTCGGATCCAGTCATTTTGGCCAAAATCGTAGACCCCTTCGTTTTGTTTTCTATGATCATCTCGCCACTACCCTTCAAAGCCGAGGCAATGTTTCCAAAGTATAGCTCATCATAAAGATCGATTGAATCGTAGTCATCGCTGCTTGTAAATTCCAGCGGCACAATGCCTGCGTTTATCAGATTGGCCTTATGTATTCTAGCGAAGGATTTTGCAAGCACCACCTTTACTTTGAGATATAGGGGAACCAATGCTGCATGCTCCCTGCTGGAGCCTTGTCCGTAGTTTTCGCCTCCGATTATAATGCCCCCACCGAATCTATCGGAACGGTCTTTGAAATCATTGCACTTGGTGCCGAAACAATGCTTAGACAGTTCCGGTATATTAGAACGAAAGGGCAGAAGCGCAGCGTTAGAAGGCATTATATCGTCCGTTGTGATATTGTCACCGGTCTTTAACAGTACCTTCCCCGAATATGTTTCCTCGAGCTTATCGGACAGCGGGAATGGTTTGATGTTCGGACCCATTTCTACTTTGATATCCGGCTGGTTTTTATCCGCGTAAATAAAATAATTGTCCTCTGTAAAAAATTTATCGGGCAGTGCTATATCAATCGCCTCTCCAAGTTCCGTTGGATCAGAAAGCACTCCTTTTATGGCCGAGTATGCGGCCGCTTCGGGACTAACGAGATAAACGCCGGCACTAATCGTTCCGCAACGCCCCTTGAAATTTCGATTAAAGGTCCTCAGGGAAACAGCTCCGGTTTTAGGTGCCTGTCCCATGCCTATGCACGGACCGCATCCTGCTTCCAGAATCCTCGCACCCGAAGCTATCAGACTACCCAAAGCACCATTATCAGCCATCATTTTCAGTATGTTCGAAGATCCCGGCGAGATGACAAGACTTACATCAGGATGAACTTTCTTTCCTTTCAGAATAAAGGCCACCTTCATCAAATCCGTGTATGACGAATTTGTGCAACTGCCTATTGCTACTTGATCGACTTTTAATGGTTTAAGCGATGATATCTCCGCCACATTATCCGGACTGTG
>JAENWJ010000022.1 GCA_016649995.1 Peptostreptococcaceae bacterium | reverse complement strand
TTTTAATGACGCTTACGTTTGATTTAAAAAAATAATAAAAAAAGGGGTGAAAATGCGAAGGCATTTCCGCCCCTTTTTTGCTATGTTAACTTTCTATTGATTTTATTGACAAAGATTTTCCACATGTTAGTATATGAGTAAGTAATCATATAAGAAAGGGGGAAGCCATGAGGCAGGTGGAAATAATGAAGGCTCTTGCTGATGAAAACAGATTGAGGATTCTAAATCTGTTGAATCGCAACTTGATGTGCGTGTGCGAGCTGGAGACAATACTGGAGCTGAACCAATCAAATATATCAAGGCATCTTGCAAAGCTTAGGAATATGGGAATCATTGTAGCCGATAAGGATGCGCAATGGGTTCATTATAGACTTGATAAGGAATTCAAGAAAGAAAACCCCGAACTCTGTGACCACATGGAAAAGGTTTTTCTGAAGATTTCAATATGCATTGAAGATAGCAAACGTTATGAAAATTATCTAAAACATGGATTCACGTGTCAAAACATACGAAAAGACAAGGAATTTGTTTTGAAAAACATAAAAACGACTGAGCTTTAGGCTCGGCTCACGGGAGGCAGAAGATGGAGAATAAAGAAATAAAAAAATCAAAAGCCTTTGACAAAAAACAAATTTCCGAAGAAATGGGCGTCTTCGGGCGATACCTCACAGTTTGGGTCATTCTTTGCATTATGGCAGGTGTTGCCATTGGACATTGGATGCCGGTGGTACCCGAGACACTTAGCAGATTCGAATATGCTAAGGTTTCAATTCCGGTTGCCATTCTGATATGGCTGATGATATATCCGATGATGCTCAAGATTGACTTTCACAGCATCGTAGAAGCCACAAAAAAGCCAAAGGGGTTAACGGTTACTACGGTCGTCAATTGGCTGATCAAGCCTTTTACCATGTATTTGATTGCCGCATTCTTTTTTAAAACCGTATTCGCCTCGTGGATAAGGCCTGAACTTGCTACACAGTATTTGGCAGGAGCGGTCCTTTTGGGAGCGGCGCCTTGCACCGCGATGGTTTTTGTTTGGAGTCATTTGGTAAAGGGAGACCCGGCTTACACATTGGTTCAAGTGGCGGTAAATGACCTTATACTGCTTTTGGCCTTCACACCGATAGTCGCATTGCTTATCGGGGTATCAAACATAAAGGTTCCTTACGATACACTTTTTCTTTCCGTAGTGCTTTTCGTTGTCATTCCACTGGCGGGAGGATGGTACTCAAGAAAATTAATCATTAAAAAGCACGGGAAGGATTACTTTGAGAATGTCTTCCTTAAAAAATTTGACAATATAACAATAGTCGGACTGCTTATGACCTTGGTTATTATTTTTTCCTTTCAAGGAGAAATTATACTGAATAACCCCATTCATATCGCATTGATAGCTGTTCCACTTACTATCCAGACGTTCCTGATATTCTTCATAGCATATGGATGGTCGAAGGCATGGAAGCTTCCGCATAATATAGCGGCGCCGGCAGCCCTTATAGGAGCAAGCAATTTCTTCGAGCTTGCTGTGGCAGTCGCTATTTCTCTTTTCGGACTTCAGTCCGGAGCCACTCTTGCTACAGTTGTAGGTGTTCTTGTGGAGGTGCCTCTCATGCTTACACTAGTAAAAATTGCAAACAGAACAAAATCTTCATTCATTGCCAAGTAGAAACAGTTTAAATATAATAACGCGGAGGTAAACGATGAAAAAGAAGAAAGTTGCATTTGTATGCGTGCATAATTCCTGCCGCTCGCAAATGGCCGAGGGATGGGCCAAAAAACTTGGAGGCGAAGTTATCGAGGCATATTCTGCCGGAACGGAAGAGTACCCCGAGGTCAAGCCGTTGGCCGTTCAAGTAATGGAGGATGCCGGAGTCGATATGTATGGCCATCACCCGAAACTTTTATCGGCAATACCAACTGAAGTGGATATTCTTGTTACGATGGGCTGCAATGTTGTATGTCCGTTCGTACCGGCAGATTATACGGAGGACTGGGGGATAGACGATCCTTCCGGGGGACCAAAGAAAGGTTACGAGGAAACTCGAGATATTATTAAAGAAAAGGTTTTAGGCCTTGTCGAACGTGTAATGCAAGGAGAGATTTAAATGCAAAGGACAAAACTAAAAAAAGTTTTGTCCTTTTTACTGCAAGTAGATTTCATGATTAGCTATGAAGCCTTTGGTCCAGCCGGATTATGTTCGTATTGAGTATTGTTATGGATTTAGGAAAATATGATTAATTTAAAAAAAATAAAGCGGGAAATATATTTCTTCACAGAACCGTCACATTCGCCGGGTAATATGTAATCAGACAAGAGGAACAAACAAAATTAAGTTTAAGAGAGGGGAATTGATATGAAAGCAACCAGAACTAAAAAAAATATGAGTATTGTGTTGGCAGCATCTATGTTGCTAGCTATGGGGGTAACTGCTTTTGCAACGGAGACAGTTGAAACTGACACAGCGAGAGTAGAGAACCAAAGAGGATTTTTTAGGGGCAACATGAAAGCACCCGGTGTGAGGCTGGCAATAGGACAAAATATTCTGGAAGACCTTGTTGAAAATGGTTCGATATCAGAAGGCGAGCTGGAGGCAATAGAGAATTTCCTTGAAGAGCAAAGGAATCTTTCATCCGAAGATAGAGTGCATCCCGAAGAGGGAGAAGGGCCATTGGATTACTTAGTTGAAGAAAAAGTAATTACACAAGATACCGCGGATGATATTCTTGCAGGAATAGAAGTTCTGCGAGATGATAGAAGAACTGAATTCATCGAGAGTGTAATCGATGAAGGAATCTTGACTGAAGCGGAAATGGCTGAAGTAACAGACTTTATGGATGATTTCAGAGTAGAGAGGGAAGAAATGCGAGAAGAGCTTTCCGAAATGACTCGCGATGAGCGAAGAGATTACTTTGAAGAGAACAAGAATGATTTTGAAGGGCCGATAGAAAGCATGGTTGATGAAGGAATGATATCGGAAGACCAAGCAGATGCAATTCGTAATTTGATGCCTGGAAATGGACAAAGAGATGGAAACAGAGGGCCAAAGGGTCAGAACTTAAATATGGAAAGAGGACCTAAAAACGGAATGTTTTTTGGGGATAGAAATGGCGCAGGACTAAATCTGCAAATGAATTGTGAAGAATTGTAAAAAATAATTGCACGACTACGTAATCTCTGTTTTGCAGGGATTACGTTTTTTTTAAAGAATAATAAAAGTAATAAATATAATTCGGAGGAAATTATGGCAGTCAAAATTTTGGTGGTTGACGATGAAAAAAGAATAAGGAAAATAATCGAAGATTATCTAGCAAATGATGGATATGAAGTTCTTCAAGCAGAAAACGGGAAAAAAGCATTGGAAGTTTTCTATATGAATGACGATATAGATCTGATTATACTCGATGTCATGATGCCTGAGAAAAACGGATGGGAAGTTTGCCGTGAAATCCGAGAGGAATCCGATGTGCCGGTTATTTTCCTTACAGCTTTAGGGGAAACCTACGATGAAATAAAGGGTCTGAATATGGGAGCCGACGATTATCTTCCAAAGCCGTTTGGATATGAAAGGTTTATGGCTAGAGTCCGCTCTGCCTTGAGGCGAGCCGGCAAAAGCCAAGAGGCTAAGTATAAAGTCTACGACTTGTCTGTGGATCCGGAAAGCCATGGAGCCCATTTGGGTGAAGAGGAACTGGAGCTTAGCCCCAAGGAGTTTGATCTTTTAGTGTATTTGCTCGAAAATAAAAGCATAGCCCTCGAGAGAGATGTAATTCTAGATGCCGTGTGGGGATATGATTTCTACGGAGATTCGAGAACCGTCGATACCCATATTAAAAACCTTAGGTCGAAAATTGGGAAAGCCGGAACGTGCATAAAGACTGTCCGGGGGCTGGGGTACAAATTCGAGGTGAAATCATGACCAAATCAATACGTTTTAAAATTTTTATAACCTTTGTCATTTTGATTATTGCCTTTCAAGCGGCTTTTCTCATAGTGAGCAATTTTTTTCTGGATGATATCTATGTAAGCAGCACCAAAAATAGCATGATCGGAGTTTATGTGACATATAGATTAAGCGTTGAGGAGGGCATGGATGCCGAAAATGCCATAATGGAGCTTTCCAGGGACAATGGCGTCACAATAACCGTCATTGTCGACGGAAACGTAACGGGAACATCCTCTTTCGAAAGGCGGGCAAACCAGCAGTTCAAGATTATTCCGTTCATTACAAAAAATATTGGGCTGCTTGACGGCAGACCTGAGCAAGACACATTTTTCACAGAAATGCGTGGCCCGGAATCTTTGCGGAAATCAATAATTTTCATAGGGAGATTGCAAGATAGCGGTTACATGGTCATAGAAAAACCTCTGGCAATCATTGATCAAAACACGACGATTGCACGTAAATTTATAATGATTTCGGGACTGTTGACATTAATTCTTGGTTCATTCGCCATTTTTCTTGTTTCTGGGCGGATAACACGTCCGGTGGTAAAAATGACAAAAACTGCAAAGGCAATAGCAAAGCAGAATTTCAATGAAAAAGTGGACTATGACGGAGACGACGAGCTTGGGGACCTCGCAAGAAGCATAAATATAATGTCAGACGAACTCGATGAAGCTCTAAGTGGTCTTAGGGATGCTAATGCCAAGCTCACAGAAGATATTGAGAGAGAGAGAATACTTGAAAAGATGCGCAGAAGGTTCGTTTCTAGCGTTTCCCACGAGCTTAAGAATCCAATAAGCATGATTCAGGCCTATGCAGACGGGCTTCGATACAATATAGCAAAGAGTCCGGAGGCTATGGTTGAGTATGCAGAAATAATATCGGATGAATCTGACAAGATGGCCTCACTCATAAAGGATTTACTCGATCTTTCGGCTTATGAGTCGGGAACATTTTCAATAAACAAGGAATGGTTTGACTTTGCATTAATGACGAGAGAATCGTCGAAAAGACAGAAGAAACTGTTTGATGAAAGAGGCATAGGCCTTGAAATGCAGTTGCCGGATAAAGTTATGATTCATGGGGATGCACTCAGAATGGAACAGATACTCACAAATTTCCTGACAAATGCATTGAGGCACTCTGAAGAAGGCGGAATAGTAGGCGTTTCATTGGAAGAAATGGAAGATGGATTAAGGCTTTCTGTTCACAATACTGGGGATCCTATAGATGAAAAGGAACTTGAAAATATTTGGACAAGCTTCTATAAGGTGATGAACCATGGCTTGAATCCCTCTGTGGGAACAGGGCTTGGACTGGCAATCGTAAAGGCTATAGTAGACCTTCACGGAGGAAAATATGGAGCTGAAAACACAGAAGAAGGAGTAGAATTCTGGGTAGAAATTCCTGGAAAAGTGTAGATATCGTATGTACCCCTCGAAAGAGGGGTTTTTTATCAAGTATAATGTATGATTGTTATTCAAATAAAAACCCCTAATCTTTTATACTGCTCTATTATTATAGAACAATATTCCTCTGCTGTTTGAAATGGGCAGATGCAGACGAAACCGGATAAAAAGCATAATCAAGAGAACCGGTAGAAATAAGCCTTGTAATAGTATAAAATATGCGTAAGAAGACAGGCCTATTTTGAATGCGAGAGAGGATTGCCATGAAAGAGTTTTTTCTATTTTACTTGTGACAACTTTATTGATTATTTTATCTGTTGGTTTTGCCTATGCTGCCGAAGAACCTTTGAAGGCTGTAATCAAATCCATGCCAGATATGATGTTTGTTTTGGACAATGAAGGGGTTTTTATAGAAAACATGATGGAGCCGAAAGAGGCGGCGGAATTTATCGGAGGTGAATTTTCCGGCAAATCAATCGAAGATATTTTTCCGGGCAACATGGCGAAAACCCTTAGAAATGAATTCAATCGATTTGTTGAGACGGGAGCCGAAAACACGATTGAAATATCTCTTGCCGAAATGGGAATCAATAATCAATACGATGTTAGATTCGCAAGCATTGGAGATGAATACGTCCTTGCAATAGCTAGAGACATAACCGAAAGCAACGAGGCGAAGCAGAAGCTATATAATATGAGTATAAAAGATACTCTTACAGGCGTTTACAACAGGAATTATTTCGAGAGGAAATTGTCTGAAATGGACGGTGGAAATGGAAATTTCGGGATACTTGTCTGCGACGTTGATGCGCTCAAGCTTGTCAACGATATACTTGGCCACATCGCAGGGGACGAGTATCTAAAGACGGTAGCTGAAATAATACAAATGCATCTTCCGCAAGATGCATTTGTGGCAAGAGTGGGCGGCGACGAATTTGCGATTCTTTTAAAAGACACATCGCCGGACGAACTTGAAAAGCTGAATTTGGGAATAAAGGAAGATTTGAGGAATGAAAAAAAAGATTATTCTTTTGTCTCGACAAATCTTTCGGTGGGTTATGGCGTTCGAAATAAAAATGCTGCAACAATAAGGGAACTTTATAAATTTGCAGATGACGAAATGTATAGGGAAAAGACAAATCACAGGTATACGAGAAATAACGGAGACCTTTCTCTTTTGACTAATATGCTTGAGGCGAGGAGCTTCGAAACCGAATCTCATGCAAAAAGGATGGAGGAGAATTGCATAAAAATCGGCAAGGTATTGGGTTTTACTGAAAGCCGTCTAAATAAGATTTCGCTTTTGGCAAAATTTCATGACATAGGCAAGATAGGCATAAGGGACAGCATTCTATTAAAGCCCGACAAATTGACAGCTGTTGAATTTGAGGAAATGAAGACGCATTCCGAAATCGGATACAGAATAGCGAACTCTCTTCCGGACATAGAGCATGTCGCTGAATATATTTACAAGCATCACGAGTGGTATGACGGAACTGGTTATCCTTTCGGGCTTAAGCAGGACGAGATTCCCCTTGAATGCAGGATTCTTTCGGTTACAGATGCTTATGATGCAATGATTAATGACAGACCGTACCGAAGTGCTTTGGGAAAGGAAATGGCTATAGCCGAATTGAATCGCTGCAGTGGAAAACAATTCGACCCACACATAGTATCGGTTTTTCTAGACATTGTAGAAAAAGAAGAGAGTTGAGAAGGCTGAAACTGCGATAATTTTTGGATTAATAAGAATTAAAGGTAAATATTGCTTCTGAAAGAAGGGAAATACTGTTATTTATAGAACAATAAAGATAATTGGAAAGTTGGGACGAGAATAAATTTGACAAAGGAGGTGTAGAAATGGCTTATAGAATTGACAAGGAAAGTTGCATTGGCTGCGGAGCATGCGAGGCGGTCTGCCCGGTTAGCTGTATTACAGAGGTTGAAGAAGATAAGCGTTTGATCGATGAAGATGCCTGTATAAGTTGCGGAGCTTGCGCCGATGCTTGTCCGGTTGACTGTATCAAAGAAGTATAGAAATATCTATTAAATAGCGGCTAGCGCCGGGAAAGGATTTTTCATGAAAACGATTATGATGTACACTAGTCCTACGTGACCCCATTGCCGTACGGCCAAGAAGTTTCTTGGAGAAAAAGGATACAAATACGTTGAAAAGAATGTTCAGGAGGATAAAGTGGCTCAAAAGAAAATGATGGACATGGGCTTGAGAGGAGTTCCTGCTTTTATAATAGGGGATGAAGTCATCGTGGGCTTGGATACGGCGCGCATAGAAGCGGCCTTGGATTACAAGGTTGAGAAATGTCCTCATTGCGAACAAAAGATGCGGATTCCAAAGGGAGAAGGAAAGGTTCGGGTAAATTGTTCGAATTGTGGCAAGGAGTTTGAAACAAGGACATAGGAGGTTGACATGGCTCTAAAGTTCGAAATTAAAAAGGATATAGGCGTTTTATCGGAATCGGGCAGTGGATGGAAAAAGGAATTGAATCTTGTAAGCTGGAACGATAGAGATCCTAAATACGACATAAGAGATTGGGATCCGGATCATGGGAAAATGGGCAAGGGTATAACTCTTTCTAGGGAAGAGGCTGTTGCCCTCCGAGATATGCTTAACAAAACAGAGCTTTGAAGTTATGATTATAAAAAAATGGATGGAGAATTATGAGTATGAAACTGAATCACAACAAAGTGGCCGTTGCCATGAGCGGAGGCATTGACAGCTCGGTAACGGCTTTCTTATTGAAAAGAATAGGATATGAGGTTATTGGTGTCACCATGTATCTGTATGATGAAATTGGCGAGGATGGACTTCCTGCGCCGCAGAAGGAAATATTTGAAGCCCGCAGGATTGCGGAATCTTTGGGAATTCAGCATCATGTAGCCGATTTTCGTCCTGCATTTGATTGGGTTGTAAAACAGCCGTTTGCGAAGGCGTATGCCGAAGGCAAAACTCCTAATCTATGTGTGGAATGCAATAGGCAGATAAAATACGGAAAACTTTTGGAATACGCTATGGAAATGGGAGCATACTATCTTGCTACAGGCCATTACGCGTCAGTTGAATTCGATGATGAATCGAATCGTCATAGGCTCTATTGCGCTAAAGCGGAAGATAAGGACCAGTCCTATCTTTTGCATAGGTTGGGACAGGGTCAGCTTTCCCATGTGTTGCTGCCATTGGGGGATGTGTTTTCCAAAGACCAAGTTAGAGAGGCGGCTCTTGAGATGGGGATTGACTTTGTGAAAAAAAAGGACAACAAGGATATTTGTTTTGTTCCGGGAAAAAACTTCATTAATTTTGTAGAGGCGAGTATGCATAGTGCCGTGATGCCCGGGGAATTTGTAGACATGGAAGGGAATGTACTTGGCGTGCACGATGGGATAGCTCGTTATACAATAGGCCAAAGAAAAGGGCTTGGTGATACATTCGACCGTCGCTACTGTATTGTGGCTATAGATACTGAAAACAACCGAGTGGTTTTGGGGGAGGATGCCGAAACTTACGCGAGCGAAATTAGTGTGGAAAGGGTTAATTTTATACCATTTGGCTCATTGCAATTGCCTATTAAGGTGAAGATAAAGGTTTGCCAATTGGGATGGTTCCTGGACGGGGAGATATTCCCTGAAAGGGACAAAACGGTCCGGGTTGTTTTTGACAAGCCTGAAAGGGCTCCTGCTCTAGGGCAATGGGCGGTTTTCTATAGGGATGGGGAAGTGCTCGGAGGCGGAATTATTCAGCATATAAAAAGGGGATTTAAAGAATGAAAACTTACGAGGATAAGCTGAAGAGGTATATAGAGGAAAACAATATTGCTTGCGAGCATCTGATTTTCAAAAACTCCTGCCATTCGGTGAAGGAAGCTGCAGAGACGGCCGGCGCAGAAACGGATGATTTCGTAAAAAATATTTGCATGTCCGATTCCGATGGAAACATAATCGTTGCGATAGTGAAGGGTGAAGATAGAGCCAGCACAAAGAGAGTGGCTAAGGCCTTAGGCATCGAAAGACCAAATACGGCTATCCCTGAAAACATATTTGAAAAGACCGGATACCCTATAGGAGGGGTGCCTTCATTTGGATACAAAGCCGTTTTTCTTATTGATGAAAGAGTAATGGAGAAGGAAGAGGTGTATTCAGGGGGAGGATCTCCCAATGCGCTTGTAAAGATAGGTTCAAAGGAATTACTTGCATCCAATGGTGGGATTGTTGCAAAGATAAGAAAATAGAATATAAAACAAGCGGAATCCATGGTGGTTCCGCTTGTTTTATATTATGATATAAGAAACGATTTTTGGAGGATTTTATGAGGATTATTTATCTATATGGATTGGCAACGTTGCTTTTGGCATTGTCATTCCATTATAGCAAAGAAAAGACAAAAATGGCGCTTAAGAAAGCATGGAAATCCTTTAGCAAGATATTTCCTGCGCTCTTGGGAATATTGATTTTGGTGGGCGTGCTTCTTGCTGTTTTCGATGCCGATTTTATAACAAAAATAATAGGAGAAGAATCGGGATGGTTTGGTGTTTTTTTGTCCGCGTCAGTGGGAGCCATTACCCTTATACCGGGTTTCATAGCCTTCCCGACGGCTTCTGTTTCTGTTCGAAATGTCTTCAATGGGGGCGCCCGAACCGGACATGGTTTTTGGCTGGGACAAGGATCCTGAAAAGAGGAAACCGAGTCCATATCCTTTGGAAGAAATAATGAAAGCCTTTGACCTAAAGCCGTCGGAACTGCTAATGGTTGACGACTTGAAGCCCGGGCTTGAAATGGCAAGAAGTGCGGGGATTGATTTTGCTGCAGCAGGATGGGCCTATGAAATTCCGGAGATACACAGATTCATGAAAGATGAATCTGATTATTATTTTAAAACCGTCACGGATTTTAAAGATATAGTTTTGAACAGAAAGTGACAAATTTTTAATAGTTATGTAACCGTTTATTTAAGACTTATAGCCCTATTTGCACTAAAATAAAATTAGGAAGTGAAATCACTAACTTTCTGTTTTCTCCTTTAAGTGAATCGGGAATGGATTAAGAAAAGAGACGTCTTTCATGGGGCGTCTCTTTATTTTATCATAAATGATACAAACGGGGGGTATAAAAGATAAAAAGTTGGGTATACATATTCTATAAAGGAAGTGATAAAGATGAAACGATTGATTATAATCAGTTAAATTCTGATTTTAATAGTAGGAGTTGCAATGTTTATTTTAGGAAAAGACGGGGAACCTGCGGAATTTTCGGAGTACGAAGGTTATGAAAAGGCTTTAGCTGAATTCGCTTTGGAAAAGCTTGAGCTATCGGGGCTGTTTGATGAACCGATAGATGTGAAGATTCTTCCATTTGAGGCTTTTACTATGCGGAAGAGTACCACCAGGACTATCACGAAAAGAATACTTTGAAATACAAATATTACCGATTCAATTCAGGAAGTGACCAATTTCTTGACGGAGTCTGGGAGGAAGAAAGGAAGGAAGAAACTATGGGAAACAAAGGAAAGGTTGAATTTGACAAAAACAAAAGATTGGGAGAACTAACAAAACTTGAGATTGATGTAACACAAAGCGATGCCACTGAGCCTTCTTTCGACAATGATTATTGGGACAATAAGGCGGAAGGTATCTATGTTGACATAGTAGCGGGTGAGCCTCTTTTCAGTTCGAAAGATAAATACAAATCAGGTACAGGATGGCCAAGCTTTACGAAGCCTCTTGAACCGGGCAATATAGTTGAAAAGGTGGACAGAAAACTTTTAAGCAAAAGGATTGAAATAAGGAGCCTCCAAGCTGATTCCCATTTGGGACATGTTTTTACAGACGGCCCGGCTCCAACGGGGTTAAGGTATTGCATGAATTCGGCATCACTTAGATTCATTCCAAAGGATAAGTTGACCGAGGAAGGCTATGGAGAATATGAAAAGATATTTGAAACTAAATAAGGTTTGTGGAATTTGAATTTTATAGTCTTTTGGTGTATATTTATAACATCAAAAGGGCCATTTGCGCAGGAAAGCCTAAAGGCTTTCCTGCTTTTTTAAAAGGGCGAAAGGAATGTGTACATGAGAGAACTTAATGTGAAGGAAATTGAGGATGCCGTCAGGGAGATGTGCATAAGTTCGAACTACAACTTGCCGGCTGACATCTATAAAAAACTATCTGAGTCGGTAGATAATGAGGAGTCAGCAATTGGTAAAGGCATTCTGAAGAATATACTCATAAACGCTGATTTGGCAAAGAAAAACAGAGTGCCAATCTGTCAAGACACCGGAATGGCGATACTGTTCATTGAGATTGGACAGGAAGTATGCTTGCTTGGCGGGGATTTTGAGGAAGCGGTGAATGAAGGAGTAAGAAAGGGCTACAGTGAAGGCTATCTCAGAAAATCGATAGTAAGGGATCCACTTCTACGCGATAACACCGGGGACAATACCCCTGCAGTCATTCATTTAAAAATAGTGCCGGGGGACAGGGTGAAGATTGTAGTCGCTCCGAAGGGATTCGGAAGCGAAAACATGAGCCGTATAAAAATGCTAAAGCCATCTGACGGAATGAAGGGAGTGGAGGATTTCGTGCTGCAAGCCGTATCGGAAGCCGGCCCAAATCCGTGTCCACCTATTTTTGTGGGTGTCGGAATAGGAGGCACATTCGAAAAGGTTGCAGAGATGGCCAAAAGAGCTCTTTTAAGAGAGGTGGAAGACAAAAATCCTGATCCTTCATTGGCAGAAATGGAGACTCGCCTTTTTGAGAAGATTAACGATTTGGGAATAGGACCGCAGGGACTCGGAGGAAGAACAACGGCACTTGCTGTAAAGGTGGAAACTTATCCAACGCATATTGCCGGATTGCCGGCTGCGGTGGCAATAAACTGCCATGCTACTCGTCATGAAGAAAGAATACTTTAAGGGGGAGTTATGAATCCTATAAAAAAAATAGAGATGCCATTGACCTACAAAAAGGTCAAGGAGCTTAGAGCTGGAGACATGGTTGAAATAACCGGAGTCATATATACAGGAAGGGATGCGGCCCACAAGAGGCTCTGCGATACCCTTGCAAATGGAGGGAATATGCCCTTTGACCTTACGGATTCGGTCATCTACTATGTCGGACCGGCGCCTGCCAAACCAGGAAATGTAATAGGATCTGCAGGGCCTACTACAAGCTACAGGATGGACGATTTGACAGTGCCTCTCCTTGAGAGCGGTCTAAGGGGAATGATAGGCAAGGGCGTTCGTTCCGGTGAAGTAATAGAAGCAATGATTAGGACCGGAGCCGTATATTTTGCGGCAATCGGCGGAGCGGGAGCTCTTATTTCTGACACAATAAAAGAAGCAGAAGTGATTGCCTACGGGGATTTGGGAACAGAGGCTGTGCGAAGGCTTAGAGTGGAAAAATTTCCTGCAACAGTTGTCATCGATTCATACGGAAATAACATCTACGAGACGGAAAGAGAAAAATATAGAAGATAAACGAGAGGATTCAAAATGAAGGCTTTTTCCGAAGCGGTGATGGAGGCGGCAAAAGCTTCCGGAGTAGCAAGGATATAGGTGAAATTGCGGGAGGGAATCGAATGAATGAATATGTGATAATTGCAGCGCCGGATTCTTTCAAGGGTAGTGCGAGGTCGGTGGACATTTGTGACATAATCGAAAAAGCGGCTTTAAATGAAAAAAAAGTCCGCGTTGTAAAGATTCCCTTGGCGGATGGTGGAGAGGGAACGGTTGAGGCTTATATAGCGGCAGCGGGAGGACAAAAGGTCAAATGCATAGTGACCGGCCCGGATTTTGATTTGGTGGAAGCCTTCTACGGTATACTGCCAGACGGGACAGCCGTGATAGAAATGGCGCAGGCCTCGGGACTATCTCTTACGAGGATAAAAAACCCGCTTCATACAACGACCCTCGGAACGGGCGAACTGATAAGGGACGCGCTTGACAGGGGATGCAGAAGATTTATAATAGGCATCGGAGGCAGCGCAACAAACGATGGAGGCATCGGTATGGCCGGTGTTCTCGGTGCTTTGTTTCTTGACGAAAATGGCAAATTCGTTGAACCCACAGGAGAAGGACTCGGGAAAATCACAGAGGTAGACCTTGAAAATATGGACTATCGCATCAGGGATTCCGAGATTCTTGTGGCATGTGATGTAAACAATCCTCTTGTAGGGAAAATGGGTGCTGCGTACATCTATGGCCCTCAAAAGGGAGCGGATTCCATCATAATTAAAAGACTAGATGAAAACCTCGTAAATTTTGCGGCCGCAGTTTCAAATGCGACAGGGAAAAGGCTTGAAAATATACCCGGAGCGGGAGCGGCCGGAGGTCTGGGGTATGGTTTGATGGTGTTTTTAGGCGCAAAACTGGAAAGCGGAATCGACTTGATTCTTGAGGCTTCGGGTTTTGATGACAAACTTGATCAAGCCGACCTTGTCATAACAGGGGAAGGAAGGCTTGACGAACAAAGCCTTATGGGTAAAGCCATCTCTGGAATTGCTTCGAGGTGTCAAAAGAAAAATGTTCCGGTTGTAGCCTTGGCGGGAATAGTGTCGGTCGATAGGAATCAATTAAAAAAAAGCGGAATAACAGCCGCTTTTTCGATACAAAAGGAAGCGACGGATTTAAAAACGGCAATTGAGAGGACGAATGATAATTTGCTTTTTTCATCCGAGCAGATTATACATCTCATGGTGGGATTAAAAGACAAAAAATAATTCCGACTACCGGATTACTTAAGCGGATTAAGGTTTGAGAAAGAAGGGGACAGTAATGGAAAGGTTGCTTGAAAGAAGTTTGACAATTGTGGTGGCACTGTTGCTACCCGTGGTTTTAATGCTTACGAGCCTCGAAATAACAGCTTTCGACGAAAATTTCTATGCCTCAAAGCATGAGGAATTTAATATAACGGAAGTTGTTGAAACCGATTCAGCGGAGCTTGGACGAATAAGCGCTAAAATCATCGATTACCTTAGAAATAGAACCGATTCATTAGAAATGAAGGCGGAAATTGGTGGAGAAAGCGTGGAGGTCTTTGGAGAACGGGAAAAATTGCATATGGTAGATGTAAAGAAACTCTTTATGGCAGGTTTCTATCTGCGGAATGTTTTTTTGGCCTTTGTAATTTTGGCATTGTTTATTCTTTATTCAATGGATGGTAAAAAAATTGAAAAGCCCGGGAGGGCAGTACTCGCCTCGGGCTTCACTGTGATGATTGTAACGATTGCTTTGGTGGCCATGATCTTGACCGATTTCCAAAGGTATTTTATCGGTTTTCATAAGATCTTCTTTAACAACGATTTATGGATGCTCAATCCGCAGACGGATGTCTTAATACAGATGCTTCCTCTTGAATTTTTTATAGACATAATGAAACGCACTATGTATGCATTCTTGATTCAATATGCATTGCTCATGGGGATTGCCTTTGCAGCAATAAGGCGATTCAAGGGAATCAGGAAGTGAATACCAGCTTGATGGCCATTCCAACAACGGCGAACGCAAGGATCATTCGAATCCAGCGATCGCCTTTTTTTACGGCGAAATTGCTTCCAATCCAGGCGCCAAGGCTGTTTCCTACGGCCAATGTAAGGCCGAGAATCAAATCGACCTTTCCATTTGTGGCGAAGACAACTAGAGCAAAAAATGTATAAATGGCTACAATAAATACCTTTATGCTGTTGATTCTAACAAGATCGGAGCCGGTTATCCATGTGAGTGATGCGATTATGATGAAGCCGACACCGGCCTGCACGATTCCTCCGTAAAGGCCCACAAAGAAAAAAATGACTATGGCAACCATTTTTCGCTTAAATGTCATCGGACCAACGATTTCCTTTTGCTTGGTCTTGGGTTTGAACAGAATAAGCATGAGAACCATGATCATTACACCTGCAAGCAGGCGATTGAATATATGGTCGGGTATGTCTACGGCTATGCTTGACCCTAAGGCGGCTCCCAATATGGCCGGAGCTGACAGCATAAGAACGAGTCGCCAGTCAAAATACCCCTTGCGCTTGAAGTTATATGTTGCGGTAGTGTTTTGGAACAAAAGCGCGATCCTGTTTGTCCCATTGGCTACGGCAGAAGGCAATCCCATGAAAATTAAGATCGGCATGGTTATAAGCGATCCTCCCCCTGCCAGAGTATTCAAAAAACCGGCGCAGGTTCCCGCCAATAGAATTATTGTTATATGTAAAAAATTCATGTTATGTCCTCCCATTTAATTGATTCATATATACTATACTATAAAGATAGAGTGTAAAAAAAGATATACTACATTTTTTTTAAGACAAATAAAACCGAGTGGAATTAAAGGCAGTTTTCTTGATGCGGGAATATGCCTTTTTATAATTTGCCATGAAGGGAAAGTGCTTTCTCTTATAGAAATAATATATAGTCAATATTACGAAAAAAGGGGTTTGCCATGGGAATGAAAGTAATAGCAGGAAGAGCCGGCAGCGGAAAGACTGAAGCTCTGCTTAAACTGGCTAAAAAGAGAATAGAAAGCGGATTAAAGACGGTGCTTATAGTGCCGGAACAATACAGCTTCCAGGCGGAACGTGATTTGATAGAAAGACTCGAAAAGCCAGGGATACTAGGGACAGAGGTCTTAAGTTTCAGTCGTTTAGTATATAGGGTTTTGGAACTTGAGGGCGGACTTGGGAAAAGCCATATAAGCGATCTGGGAAAGACAATGCTGCTGCGAAAGGCATTTGAGGAAAATGGGGATGATTTCGGTGTGTTCAAGGGGGCATTCAAGAAACAGGGATTCATAACCAGGCTGAATAGATTTTTGAACGAACTAAAGAAAAACGGAATTGTTCCAGAGGAGCTTTTGCTAGCGGCTTCTGAAATTAAGGGACTTGAATTGCTGAGGGAGAAACTTCGGGATATAGCATACGCGTATGAATACATGGAAAATTCGCTTGAGGAAAAATACACGGATACATGGAATTTGTATGCATTGGCGGAGGAAAAACTTAAAAATTCTGACATTTACAGAGAAACCGTTTTTTATGTTGACGGGTTTGCCGGATTCACAGGACGTGAAAAGGGCTTGATCAAGGCTCTTTTGAGTAAATCTGAAAATGTGGTTTTTACCCTCACATGCAGCATGGATGAAAATGGAGATTCCTATGTTTTTTCAAATACACTTAGAACATTAAATGAATTGAAGGCTCTCGCTCTAGAAGAAAATGCAGCATTTGAACTTAGCGTTTTCGAACCTGTAAAAGACCTTGGAGAGCTTTCTTTTTTGCGTGACCATTTCTACAGCTATCCGACCGTTGTTTACAAGGGGAAACCGGGCAGCGTATTCCTTTTTGCAGCAAAGAACCGTTCTTCGGAGATTGAGAATGCGGCAGGGGAAATCTTGCGTCTCGCTGAAGAAAATGGCTGCCGCTACAGGGACATGGTAATCCTTTGCGACATGGCAATCTATGGAGATGAAATACGCAGGGTGTTCGCGGATTACGGCATACCGTGCTTCATAGACCAAAAGAGGGCTATCACCGGAAGCGCAATGGCTCGATATTTGTTGTCTGCACTTGAAACTATAGAAAGAAACATGCGTTACGAAGATGTCTTTGCATACCTGAAAACAGGTCTGGCTGACATGGACATCGAAACCGTAGAGAAACTTGAGAACCATGTTCTTGCAAGGGGCATAAGGGGAAGCCTATGGAAGAAGCCGCTTGATGTTGAGAACATCGAAGACGGGGAGCTTCTCGAAGCTGCTCGAATTAAGCTGTGGAGCAGATTCGACATCTTTAGGAGTCATATATCGAACGCGAAAAACATAAGAGGATATGTTGAATCAATCTACAGATTTCTTGATTCCGGAGAAGCAGCAAAAAAAATGGAGGAATTTGTAGATAAACTAACCAGTGTAGGCGACTACGAATACGCAAGCGAGTATTCACAAATCTGGAACATACTAATGGAAATATTCGATCAACTGATAGAGGTTGGTGGAGATGAAAAGGTGGATCTGAAAACCTTTATAGAGATACTGAAATCGGGAATAGAGAGCTATGAAGTTGGAATCATTCCGTCTACAATTGATCAGGTGCTCGTTGGGGGGCTTAAACGAACCAGGTTTCATAGGGTTAAGGCGTTATTCATGATTGGAATAAATGACAGAGTAATACCGTCAGTTGTTGAGGACTCTGGAATAATGCTCGATGAGGAGATTCGCATAATGCAGCAGAAGGGTCTGCCGGTTACCATGGACGGAGACACGCGGGTTGATGAGGAGCGTTTTGCAATCTATAATGCCATTGCAAGACCGACGGATTTCATATGGTTTAGCTATGCCTTATCGGATGCCGAGGGACAGAATCTTAGACCATCCATACTTGCAGGCAGGCTTAAGCAGTTGTTCCCCGAAATGGATGAAATGGGAGACAATCTGGGTTCTAGGCCCGAGAGGGTTTTTCGTGCTCCAAAGGCTGCGTATGGACATGTTGTAGAGGCGCTGAGGCGATATATAGAGGAGCATCGCGAAATGACGGACATAGAAAAGACCTTGGCATGCTGGATAAGCCGGTCGCCTGCGCTAAAAGCGGATTTCGAAACGACGAGAAAGGCCCTATTCCATGACAACATGGATTGGAACATTACTTCCAAGGTAGCATCGGAGCTCTATGGGGCGCCACTTAGATCGAGCAGTAGTCGCATAGAAAGGTACTACCAATGTCCGTTTCAGCATTTTGTGACATATGGGCTGCGTCCTTTCGAAAGAAAGGTTTACGAGCTCAAGAGCCCCGATGTGGGACGCATATTCCATGAATCGGTTGAATCCTTTGCAAAAAAAATCGAGGATAGAGGATTGGACTGGAGAGAGCTTTCTAAGGACAAAGTGGACGGGATAATGAGCGAGGCGGCAAAAGAAATAATGGAAGGCTTTGACGGCAAGATACTTGGAAGCACGGAAAGATACAAGTATTTTGCCGACAGAATAGAAAGGGTAGCAAAAAAAACAGCCAACATGGCAGTTGAGCATGTTAAAAGAGGCGGGTTTACTCCTACAGCGTCAGAGATGGCCTTTGGAGAAGGAAAACCCATTCCTCCAATAATAATAGAAACCGGGAGCGGAGAAACAATACGCCTCGAGGGGCGTATTGACCGAATTGACATTTGTGAAAAGGATGAAAACACCTATGTTAAGATAATCGATTATAAGTCTTACGACAAGCCATTCAAGATAGGAAATGCATACTATGGCATTCAGATTCAGCTTCCAATATATCTTAAGGCTGCGCTGCGGGGCATTGAAGCTAGTGGCAAGAAAGCCACTCCTGCCGGTGCATTCTATTTCAAGATTGACGACCCTATGGTGGAGGATACCGGAATGGATGAGAGTCAAATTGAATCGGCATTTAGAAGCAGGTTCAAGATGAGGGGAGTAGTCCTTCGCGATGAAAGGATAATAAAGCTAATGGACATGGATCTTGAGGAGGGAAAGTCTTCGGACATAATCCCTGCGAGGCTCAAGCAGGACGCAAGCCCCGCAAAAACTGTCGGATCGATAGAAAGAGAAGATTTTGACAATCTGCTTAAATTTGTACTCAAGGCTGTTGGGAACGCTGCAGAAAGCATACTTGAAGGAAAAATAGATGCAAGCCCCTTCAGAAAGGGAGCCGATAAAGCCTGTACATTTTGTGATTTCGCTTCCATCTGCCAGTTCGACAAGGATTTGAAGGGAAACACTTACAGAAATCTTAAGTCTCTGACCGACAAAGAGGCACTTCAAAAAATGGAAAGCGATGTGCAGACAAAAGAAGAGAATGGAAAGGAAGGAGGGGATGACCGTGGTTGATTGGACAACGCAGCAGAAAGAGGCTATTGAAACCCGGGGAAGCCATCTCCTTGTATCTGCGGCCGCGGGATCTGGCAAGACGGCGGTTCTTGTCGCAAGAATAATTGAAATGATTATGGATGAGAGAATAGACATAGATCAAATGCTTATAGTCACCTTTACGCATGCCGCAGCGGCGGAAATGCGTGAAAAGATACTTAGGGCGCTTACGGATCGCTTAGATAGCAGCAAAACCGGCCGCGAAAAGGCCGAATTCCTAAGAAGACAGATGAATCGCCTAAACAGAGCTTCAATCCAGACGCTTCACGGCTTTTGCATAGAGGTTATAAGGGCGGGATTTCATGTAGTTGATATTGACCCTGAGTTTAGGATAGCGGACGATCTTGAAAGGAATATGCTGATGGACGAGGCGCTTTCCGAGCTTCTTGAGGAAAACTATGCTGCTAGAACTCCAGAATTCATTAATCTTGTAGAGGCCTTCAGCAGCAACAAGGATGACGAGGCCTTTAAAAGCATTGTGAAAAGGTTCCATTCATTTGCAAAATCAATGCCCGAGCCTTGGGAGTGGATGGATGATTCAATCGCGCAGTTTGGACAGTCCTATGAGGATTTTAAAAATGGACCGTGGGTTGCGGAAATAAAAGAACAATTGATTATGGAACTCAAATATATTTTAAACGGGTATGATGAGCTTTTAGAAACATCCGTAATGCCGGACGGCCCCTTGCCCTATGAAGAGGCTCTTAGATCAGATAGGGACTTGGTTGAAAGGCTTATTTTATCTGCGGAAAAAGATATAGAGGATTATGTTAGAGTCTATGCAAAGGAAGTGAAGGACAAGCCGAATCCTGTTTTCGATAAGCTCAAATCGATAAGAAAAGCCGACAAAGAATTTATGGATATTGTAAAAGTTGACAAGGTGAAAGATGGTAGGGATAAGTTCAAGAAGCGCATAGTGGGACTTCAGGCAAAGTATCTTGACTGCCCGATAAAAACTGCTTATGAGCAGCTTAAAGAACTGAAGCCGGATATGGCGTATCTGGCGCATATTATTCAAAAACTCGATGAACGTTATTTGGATAAAAAAGCGGGACGGCGCCTGATGGATTTCAATGACCTTGAGCATTTCGCACTCGAAATACTTAAGGACGAAAGAATGGCAAATAGGTTCAAGGAAAAGTATCATCAGATATTCGTGGACGAGTATCAAGACAACAATAGAATGCAGGAAGCTATAATCGGATGCATCGGCAGGAATAACAATGTTTTTATGGTAGGGGATGTGAAGCAGAGCATATATAGGTTCCGCTTGGCGGAGCCGGGTATATTCATATCAAAATATCTTAAATACGGAAATGATGAATCCGAAGGCAAAAGGATTGTTTTGAACAAGAACTTTCGAAGCAGAAAGAACATACTGGAGGCTATCAATTTTGTTTTCGGCAAGATAATGAACAAAACAACAGGAGAGATAGAATACGACGACAATGCAAAACTAAATAGCGGAAAGGAATTTTTGGCGCAGCGCAGTGAATCGGTAGAGATACACATGCTTGAAAAGGTCTTTGAAGCCGAAAGCGAATCTGTGGATGAGGATATAGCCGAACTGAACCATTCGCAGGCAGAAGCGGTATTAACCGCAAGGCTTATAAAACGATTGATGACTGAAGAAACCTATGATCCAAACATCAAAGCCTATCGCCCTATAGAATACAGGGACATAGTCATCCTTTCCCGCGCCGCAAAAAACTGGGCGGATATTTTCTACGAGGTTCTTAGCGGAGAGGGAATTCCTGTATATACAGATGACAGCGGAGGCTATTTCGATACCCTTGAAATCAAGCTTCTAATAGACCTGTTGAAGCTTATAGACAACAGACGGCAGGACTTGCCGCTTTTGTCAGTGCTTCGTTCCCCGGTGGGAGGATTCTCGATTGCGGAGATGACACAAATACGGCTGAATTCGCCAAAGGTACCATATCATGAAGCCGCAGTGGCATACAAAAGAACAATGTCCGACGAGATTTCAATAAGGCTTTCCGATTTTTATACAAATATAGACAGATGGAGCAGCATGGCCCGCTACATGAAACTCGACGACTTTATTTGGTCGCTTGTAGTAGAATCCGGTTACATGGCTTATGTATCCGCTATGCCCGGAGGGATAAGGCGCCGCGAGAACATCAAGGTTCTTATGGACAGAGTGGCTGTATTGTCAAAGGGGACCTGCGGAAGCCTGTTTGAATTCATTAAATTCATAGAGGATGTGCTAAAGAGCCGCGGAGACATGGACACAGCAACCGTACTTGGAGAAAAGGACAATGTTGTCCGAATGATGACTGTGCACAAAAGCAAGGGGCTTGAATTTCCTGTTGTAATAATGACCGGACTTGGGAAGAAGATGAAGAGAAGGGTATCGAAGAATGACTTGCTTATGCATAGAGATTTGGGTATGGGTCCCAAATTCTATGATATAAATAAACGGATTTTTAGAGAGAGCCTTCCGCAGACAGCAATCAAACTGCGCTCCTTCAGAGAGTCTGTTGCAGAAGAAATGCGGATACTGTATGTGGCTTTAACAAGAGCTTCAGACCGCCTTTTGCTCGTAGGGTCAGTCCGAAATGCCGAAAAGGAAATAATGAAATGGTCTTCGGCTATTACCGACTATTCAATAATAGATTCAGATTCATACTTCGATTGGATAATGGGTCCGGTTTCTACAATTATGACCGAAACGGACAAGCTTGCTGCGGGAAGCGGCAGGGAAGTAAGACTTGTAGGAGAAGGTCATAATTGGCGTTTGAAGGTACATGACAGATCGGCTCTCTCAAAAGGCTTGCCGGAAGCATTCGACGCATCGGTTAAAAATAGGGTCGAAGCCCTCGATTTTGAAGCCAATCCAGAATTGCTTGATAAGCTGGATGAGACCCTGTCCTGGAGTTATCCATACGCTAGGATGACGGATATGCCTTCAAAAATGACAGTAACACTGTTGAACCGGCTTGATGCGGCGAGAGCCAATGAAAAAATAGGATTCTCGATTCCGTCCCTGGCAAAGGCTCCCGAAGCTCTGATAGGAAACCTTGAGGCTACCCCTGCTGAAATAGGAAATCTATATCACGGAGTGATGCAAAATTTGGTTATCAATAAGGATTTGACTGAGAATGAGGGAGAAATAGAAAGGCAAATAAGAAAAATGGTTGAAAACGGTAAATTGGAGGAACGAGCTTTGGATCTTCTCGATTTTGGCAAAATAAGCGGATTCTTGGCATCGCCGCTTGGAAGCCGTCTTATGTCATCAAGTAATGTTAACCGTGAGGTGCCATTTGTTTTAAAGAAAAAGGTGGAAGATGTAATAGAGATGGACAGATCCTTAAGCGGCACAGATTATTTGCTTGTTCAGGGTGTTATAGACTGCTATTTTGAAGAGGACGGGGAATGGGTTCTCTTGGATTACAAAACTGGAAGCTCCTGGAGAAAGGGATTGGAAAATGCGGCAGAAACCTATAGGACACAATTAACCGTCTACAAAGAAGCGCTGGAAAAAATCACCGGCAAAAGAGTGAAGGAAGCGTATCTCTATTTCATGGAAGCCGGCGTGGAGGTAAGGGTTATATGAAATTGATTCATACAGCTGATTGGCATTTGGGTAAAAGTCTTGAAGGGCATTCCCGCTTGCCCGAACAAAAAATATTCATAGATGAATTCATCGAAATAGTAGAATCCGAGTGCCCCGATATAGTGCTTATTGCCGGCGATATATTCGACAGTGGAAATCCGTCTGCGGCAGCGGAAGGTTTGTACTACGACTGTATGAAAAGATTGACAGAGGACGGAAATAGGCTGGTTGCGGTAGTATCCGGAAACCATGACAGCCCGGAGCGTTTGGCTGCGCCGGAATGCTTCATGAAGGAGCATGGCGTACTGGTTTTTTCATATCCCAAGCAGCATATAGAAAAAAGCCCGGTAGGGAATTTTGAGATTGTTGAAAGCAGAGAGGGTTTCGTGAAAATTAACATTAATAAAGAAATGGTAAATCTAACTGCAATTCCATTTCCTTCAGAGAGAAGGCTTAACGAACTGTTTGCAAACGGCGATTCTGAGGAGACTATGAGGGACTCTTATTCGGATAGGGTTGGGAAATTATTCCATAGCGGAACAGATATCGCGAGTACTGGCGATTGGAACATAGCGCTTGGACATTTCTTCACTCTTGGAGGGGAAACGACCGATTCGGAGAGGCCTATACAAATAGGCGGGGGATACAGCGTTTCAGGCAATGCCCTTCCTGATTTTATGGACTATATTGCTCTTGGTCATCTGCATCGTCCTCAGAGAATAAGAGCGAATGTAGTATATGCAGGTTCGCCCTTGCAATACAGCAAGAGTGAAATTGGTTACAGTAAAGCCGTTTTCGCCATCGAACTTAAAAAGGGAAAACAACCTGATATACGGGAAATATTTTTGCGTCAATCAAAGCCCCTTGAGGTCTGGAGAGTAAAGGGGGTTGGAGAGGCGCTCCGGAAACTAGAGGAGAATCGCGATAGGCCAGTATGGGTATATCTAGACATCGAAACGGACAGTGTTGTTCCAATGGATGAAATAAGGGAAATGAAGAAGATAAGGCCGGACATTTTGGCAATCACTCCATTAATGGGGGAAACGATAGAAAGCGAAGAATATGAAGCAATGGATATGGAAAAAAGAAACATGAAGGAACTTTTTGCCGAGTTTTACGAACAACGAAACGGAACGCCTCCAAGGACAGAACTTGTAGATTTGCTAAAAGGTATACTTGGGGACGATGAATGGGAGGCTGCGGATGAAGCCGATTAAGCTTGAAATGAGAGGTATAAATAGCTTTAGGGAAACCCAGACGGTGGATTTTTCAAGGCTCACCGAAAGAGGCATATTTGGAATCTTCGGACCTACCGGGAGCGGAAAATCGACGATTTTAGATGCAATGACCCTGGCGCTTTACAATGAAACGGCCAGAAAAAGCAGAGAATACATTAACATGGATGGAAATGACTTGTTCGTTTCGTTTGAATTTGAGGTTGGAACCGATTCGGGGCGGGTCGTATATGTTGTAGAAAGAGGGAAAAAACGAGCGGTGGACGGAACCGTTAAGAGCACAATCACCAGATTTTACCGAAAAGACGGAAAAGGAGAAATACTCGAAAAAACCGGAACGGTCAACAATGCCATAGTCGATTTGATTGGACTTACAATGGACGACTTCACAAGGTCGGTTGTGATTCCGCAAGGGAAATTTAGCGATTTCTTGAAGTTGACCGGTGCCAATAGAAGGAAAATGCTTGAGAGGATACTGAGACTTCAGGAATTCGGGGAGCTGTTGACCGTCCGTGTCAAAAAAAAGAATTTAGAGAATGAGAAAAAACTGTACGGAGTGAAAGAGGGTCTAGAGGCATATAGCAATCTTGAAATGGACAAACTTGATGACTTCAAAGTAAGCCTCAAGCTAATCGGCTCAAATCTTGAGGATTTGTCTAAAAAAGAAGAAAAAATGCGGTCAGAAGTTGAGCGATCGAATGAATTTTGGAAAAAGAAAATAATTCTAGACTCTATAGAGGGAATGCTTAAAGAATCGAAAGCCCAAGAGAAAGACATGGAGGATTTGCTCGATAAATGCGAAAAAGCTAAAAAAGTCAAAGAAATGGGCCCATATATGAAAGAAAAAAAAGAGGCCCTTAAGGAAATTGCTTCCATTGATATCTTTGTGGGAAAAATGAACAAGGATTTGGAAAATAACATGGAATCGAAACTCCAATCCGAAAAAAAATTCAAAGAGGCTACGGCTAAAAAAGAAGAAAATTATGAACCTCTGTTTAGCAAAAGCATTGTAATGCGTCATTTGATGGAAAATGAAATAAAGAGAGTGAAGGAGCTTGAAAAAAACTTAAGGCTGGAAGAAGAATCAATAAAAAAGAATTCAAAAGATATGAATGCTGTGAAAAGTTCGATTGAAGGCAGAGTAAAAAAAATAGAAGAGTTGAGACATGCGCTTGATGAGAAAAAGCAGGAACTGGAGTCTTTGGCGCGTGAACATCTTGTCATGACTATAGGAAAAAAACTTTTAGTCGGAGATGCTTGCCCGATTTGTGGAAGTGAAATAAAGGAATTTACTTTCATGAAAATGGAAGAGACCGATGGAGCCAAGGAAAGAATGGATAGCTTGGAGAACGAATTGCAGGGGTTGCAAAAGACATCCGGCAGTCAAGAAAGGAAATGGAATGAAGAAAAGGAAACAGTCTTAAGGCTTGCATACGATGCCGAAAATTTTGGCAAACGGTACAAAATTAATTTAGAGGAAAAGGAAAAGCTGTTAAAGAGGATCGATGAGGTGTTCAAAAGACAGAATCCGGAAGCTGCACTGCTCGATGTGAAGATGAAAATGGAAAAATTGGTTAAGGATGAAAAAGATGTGGCCGAAAGCCTCAATACAGTCAACAAAGGAATAAGCGATATAAGGGAAAGTCTTAATGAATCCGTCCGGTCTATGGAAAGGAACAAAGAACGTTTGCGTATAGCTTCGAAGTCTCTTGCAATAGAAATGGAAAAGGCGGGAATGGCAAAAGAGGATGAGATTGCCGGTTTTATTATAGGAGATATTGAATTGGAATCCATGGAAAACCAATACGGATTGTGGGACAAACAAAGGGTCAGACTGAATGTTCAAAAGGATGATGTATTGGCAGATTTGGAAAAAATAGATGTATGCGGCAACCGAGATGATTTTGAGAAGTTGAAAAAGGAATTCAAAGACATACAAACCGTAAAAGAGGAATCGAACGAGAAATTCATACGATTTAAGGAACGAATAGAGCAGATGGAAAGGAATCTCGAAAAAGTAAAAGAACTCGAAAAAAAGAAAAAGCAAATGGAAAAGAATGCGGATTTGCTTAAAGAAATAATGGATTTGTTGAGAGGAAACGCATTTGTCGGGTTTGTTGCAATGAGACATCTGAGATACATAGTTAGGGATGCAACTGTAAGGTTGCTGGATATAACTGGAGGAAGATACCGCCTTGAAATAGACAGCCAAGGTGAATTCGTAATCTGCGATCATTTCAACGGAGGAACCAGACGAGGGTGCGACACTCTTTCAGGAGGGGAGACATTTATAGTTTCGCTTGCACTTGCATTGGCCCTTTCGGCAAAGATACAGATGAACAGAGCTAACAGCTTGGAATTTTTTTTCCTCGACGAGGGCTTCGGAACATTAGACAAAGGTGTACTTGATGTCGTGATGGATTCACTTGAGCGAATCCGGGAAAAAGACCTGTCCGTGGGTCTTATAAGCCATGTTGAGGCACTAAAAGACAGGGTGCCAGTAAAACTCGTAGTCGAGCCTGCCGAGCCTGGAGTTTCCGGAAGTAGGCTTAGGATGGAATATATGTGAGTGAAAAGTAAAAAGTAGAAAGTCGGAAGTGGGAAACTTGAGAACAAAGAAAAATCTCAAAAGGAAGTTGATGCTTTTGCTTGAGCTTTAATCATTTACTTGCTACTTGCGACTTGTATCTTTCCACTGTATTTATGGCGGCGAAAGTACTTGATTGAGAAACATCGCCCGTTGCTTTATTCTTCACCCTTTTGGATAAAAGAAAATCGTTATAAATTCACTTTGGCTTTAGCCCGATACGTAGTGAGTTTGTGAATTTTAGATTTTCTTGAAAGACAAAGGGCATGAAGAATAGCAGGAAGGGCGCAGTAATCAAGCAAGTTTTGAGCCGAAAAAAAGTATATAAGAAATAGAGGGAATGTTCCCTTTTGGTGGTGCATTAAAATTTACAAGTTTCTGGGAAAATTAATGCAAATGCGAAAAAAGATATGAACATTTATTGAGGGTGCAGTAATTTACAGTATTAATCATTTGTCTTTGTTTTTGCTTTTACTGCCCACTGCCCACTGCTTACTGCTTACTGCTAGCTGCCTACTAATTGACCACTGCTAACTGATTTTTCTTTCAATCTTTT
>JAENWJ010000021.1 GCA_016649995.1 Peptostreptococcaceae bacterium | reverse complement strand
GTTATAACCTTTACAGCCATTTCTGAATTCTTCAGTGCGCCGATAATTAGGGGCTGAAAAGCAGGTTTTATCATGTTCTTTGACTGCTTTTTACAGATTTCATCTGTCCTTAACAAACATTTAAGAAAATTTTGGTTTGTTCAGCAACCCCCTATTTAGACAAATTTTACGAAGTCTACTGATTGCAAGTGTTGATGAGCTTACAGAATTTCCAGAAGTGAACACCACTGTCTCCCCAAAGATGGAAATTCAAAGGTGTACCATTTATCAGATACGATCCTCCTTGAATTCTTTTATTCTTATTACTATTGTTTTGTTATCTCCCTAAAAAGCCGCCGTCAACAGGCAGAATTACTCCATTTACATAATCAGAAGCACTGGATGCCAAGAACAGCAACGGGCCCACAATATCAGAAGGAACTCCCCACCGATTGGTAGGAATGCGAGTCAATAACTGATTGTAACGTACAGGGTCATTTTTTATTGCCGTGGTATTATCGGTTTCCATGTAACCTGGAGCGATAGCATTTACATTGATTCCCTTTGAAGCCCATTCGTTGCACATGGTTTGCGTCATCCGGGCGATACCGCCTTTGCTGGCGGCATAAGCCGGAACGGTATATCCGCCGATAAAGCTAAGGACGGATGCGATATTGATGATTTTACCATATCCCTTTTCCAGCATGATTTTGCCTGCCAATTTACTCATGATAAACGGAGCGGTTAGATTAACGGCAAGTACAGCCTCCCAATCTTCTACCGGAAAGTCTTCAGAGGGGTGCCTGATTTGCATGCCCGCGTTATTCACTAGAATATCCAGATCGCCAAGAATCGCAATGGCACTTTCAAAAGCATTCTGTACACTTAGTGTATCGCGAAAATCTGCAATAATACCGTGAACCTTTGTTCCTGTCTTGTCGATTTCTTTCGCTACAGACAAAATCCGGTCCGATGTACCCATAATTACAATTTCAACTCCTGCCTCATAAAGGGCTTGTGCCATAGCTTTTCCCAGACCTCTTGTCGCCCCTGTAACAATTCCCTTTTTACCTCTGATTTCAAACATTTTATTCAACATTTACACTCCTTTCATATATTACACAAACCCGAATCAATAGCCTGTCAGAACGTGTGGGATGAATAAAGACAAGGCCGGAACAAAGGCAATGAGAAGCAGTCCTACTAACATTACCAGTAACATAGGAATTACCTTTATCGCGACACGTTCAAAAGAAACATTGCCCATACTGCATGCTACAAATAAATTTACTCCAACCGGAGGTGTAATAAATCCTATCCCTAAGTTAACAATCATCATTAATCCAAAATGTACTGGATTCATTCCAATTGAAATTACAACTGGAAGGAGAATCGGAGTCAGAAGCAGGATTGCAGAAGTTGTTTCCATTAACATTCCGACCAAAAGCAGGAACAGGTTAAGTACAAGCAATATTAGGATGGGACTATCACTGATACCCAATATCCCAGATGCAATCATGCGCGGTATTTGTTCTAGGGTAAATATTTTCCCCAAAGTATTGGTTGTACCGACGATGATCAAGATCGTACCGGTTGTAACCGCGGTGTTTGTCAAACTCTTAAAAAGACTTGGCAATGATAACTCCTTGTAGACAAACTTTCCAACTACAAATGCGTAAATAACGGCTATCGTTGCCGCTTCGGTGGGAGTAAAGATTCCTCCGTAAATACCTCCTAAAATGATAACCGGATTTAGCAACGCTAATATCGCATTCTTGAATCCTCTCCAAACTCGGGGGAAACTAAATTTCAGACCATTTCCTTCATATCCGTGTTTCTTACAGTAAAAATAGCTGAACACCATCAGAAGGATGGTCAACAGTAATCCAGGGATGAACCCGGCCATAAACATCGTTCCTACTGATTCCCCGGATGCAACACCGTACATGACCATCGGAATACTTGGAGGAATGATGATTCCTAAAATGCCGGCAGTTGCTATTAAGGCAACGGAAAAAACCGCATCATATCCTTTCTTTATCATCTCCGGAAGCATAATTGCGCCGATTGCCGCAACTGTGGCCGGTGCGGAACCTGATATGGCTCCGAAAAACATACATGCCAATACGGTAACCATGGCCAATCCACCGGTAATGTGACCGACAAATGTTTCGCAGAAGTCGACAAGCCTTTTAGATAATCCACCCTTTTCCATCAACCCCCCTGCAAGAACGAAAAAAGGAATTGCCATCAGAGGGAATGAATCGCAGGATGTAAACATGTTCGTGGCCAAAAAATAAACCGGAAGCGTGCCAAGCCCAAGAAACAAATATACTAAAACGGAAAATCCTATTGAAATTGCGATCGGGACGTTAAGCATAACAAGTATGAAGAAGCTTCCGATCAATACAATTGCTGCAGTCATATCTATTCACCCCCCTTAATAAAATCAGAACCAACTTTTGCGCCGGTTGATAAATTCTTATTGTTGTGCTCCTTGAAAATCATTATCGAGTTTTGTATCAGGCGAACAGATATCAAAAACATCCCAACTAAAACGGACGAGTAAGGAATCCACATCGGCCAGTTTCCGGTCGCTGATAGTTGATGCGTATTCAAAAGCATATTAGTAACTTGTCCATACATTAAATAAGTAACAACCGCTGAAAAAATGAAGAATATGGTATTGGAAAATATCCTCAATGTAAGCAATATTTTCCTTGATTTGAAAACGGATAATAAAATATCGACTTTTATATGGGCACCAATTTTTGCGGCATAGGCGGCCGACAGATAGATTAACCAAATAAACATGTATCTTGCTGTTTCTTCTGTCCATGCCAATGGAACTCCAAGATAACGACTTATAATTTGATAGAACATGATAAGCGTCATCAGTACTAGAATAATGGCACATATATATTTTTCAAAATTCTCATCTAAGAATCGTAGTATTTTCATTTATTTTCACTCCCTAAAAGATCTTGCGATGTTAATAACCATGCGGTTTATTTTGATAAACCGCATTAATAAATTTGACCTATTGATTATTTATTTGCTATTTTGTCTATTTCTGCCTGCCATTCAGTCAATCTGGCTTTGTCATTATATTCGGATATATACCAATCGTAAACCGGCTGGGCAGCGATTTTGAAGGCTTGTCTTTGTTCATCTGTGAGTTCAGTATATTCGGTATTTTCTTTCAATATTGCGATATTCGCATCGTCGGCGGCAATACAGGCTTCTCTATTTGCTTTAACCGCAGCTTTTGCTGCTTCGTCAACCCACCCCTTCTGCTCGTCAGTAAGCCCCTGATAGAAGTCCTCGTTGATCATAAGAGGTGCAAAATCAAAAGTATGACCTAGATCCGTTACATAATCATTTACTTCATAAAATTTATTTGCTACGGTCAACGCCCAAGGATTATCCTGACCATCAACAGTTCCCTGCTGTAGCCCAGTATATACTTCAGCAAAAGACATAGGCGTAGCAGCAGCACCAAAGGCTTCAAACATTTTAATGTAGATTGGGCTTTCCATTACTCTGAATTTTAAACCTTTCATATCTGCCGGTGTTTCTATCGATCTTTTGCTGTTTGATAGCATTCTGATACCATTTTCCATATATCCTAGGAATCGAATTCCTGAGTCAGAGGCCACTTGGTCAGCTAACTGCTGCCCGTATTTACCGTCCATAAATTCATATGCAACCTCTCTGCTAGGAAAGAGAAAAGGAAGACTAGTAATGGTCACTTTATCTGAGAAACCTGCAACAACAGCGATTGAACACTCAGCGCCTTGGATAGATCCGTTTTGCACCATTTCTATAATGTCACGCTGTCCGCCTAACACCAGGTTGGAGAAGTGCTCTCCCTTTAACTGACCTCCTGACAGATCCTTTAATGCATCTCCAAATGCATACATACCAATACTGATTGGATGCGAGTCAGGAACTGTTCCGCCGGTTTTAATTGTAATCACTTTCTGACTGTCTTGCACCACAACTTCCGCTTTGTCGTTACCCCCGCAACCGACAAAAGACATAAGGACTAGACTCGCTAATAGCACCACTAACAAGAAATCCCTCTTCATTGTTTTTTTTCTTCTTTCAATACTTTTCATTCTTTTCCTCCTTTAATTAGTTATGATTAAATTTATGACCTTAACCCCCTTCTCAGGGAAAAAGCTGGCTGGATTATCCCATGAACATGCCTCCGTTTATATCAAGAACAGCGCCCGTTACAAATTCGGCTTCCTCACTAGCAAAATAACAGGCAGCTGCGGAAACGTCTTCTACTTTACCAATTCTTCTAAGAGGAACTTGAGCTCTTAATTTTGATAAAGCCTCTTCTGAAAACGCTTGTAAAAGTTTTGTCTCTACAGTTCCAGGGCAGATGGCATTTACCGTAATTTTTTGGGGTGCCAGTTGTCTAGCAAGCCCGTAGGTAAGAGAAATAATTCCTCCTTTGGAGCTGGTATACGCCAAAGATGTTTGAAAGCCACCCATACGGCCTGCGACTGAAGAAATATTTATAATCCTTGGATTAAGGCTTTTTTCCAAGTGGGGTATGGCCTGCTGAGTAACAAAAAAAGTTCCGCTGAGATTAACGGATAAAATTTTATCCCAGGTTTCTCTTTTCGTGTTCTGAATTGATTCGGAACTCAATATCCCTGCGCAATTTACAATCACGTCAATTCCCTTAAATCTTTCGACAATACGAGCGATTACAGATGAAATGCTGTCATTGTCACTGATGTCACATTCAAAGCCTGCCACATCAAGACTTATTTCCTTCAGGTCTTTTTCTGCTTTCATAACAGCATCTTGACAGATATCAACTAATGCCACCCGCATACCATTTTTAAGAAAATCGGTTGCTATAGCAAAACCAATTCCTGATGCACCTCCCGTGATCATTGCTGTTCTACCGTTTAAAGTCAGCATAATTTCAGCACCTTTCATTTTCCATTTTCATTAACTAACACTTTCCTTGTGTCTAAATCTTAATTCCTTTGTTATTCCTTTGTTCCTGATTCGTTATTTTTCAAAGTACGTATCATTGTGTATGCGGAACTGCCGCCAAATACAATTATGTACATTGCAATCATTAACCGTGTTCCAGTTGACATATCATTTACCTTCCGTTCCATAAAAATAGCGGTTACTTGATATGAGGTTAATGTTATTCACACATCTAAATTAAGTAAAAAGCAATTATCATGCCATGTTTGTAAAAATTCACCTAATCCCACCAGTTCGAATAAATTCAAGGCATGCATTCTTCTATAAGTTTATCACCATGATTAGCTCTGTAGCGTTATTCACACGAGAGTGAAGCGAATAATATACAATACGTAGCGTTACCGCTACGCATTGATTCTATTTATAGTCTTATATAAATTTGAGCGGTGCACCCCCAATTGTTTCGCTGCAATAGTCATGTTGCCTCCACATTGATCTAAAATCTTTGATATATAGATTTTTTCAAAAGCCTTAACGGCTTCTTTTAATGTGACATCTTCGCAAATGCTGTCAATTAAATTTTCCGCATTATTTATTTTACTTTTAAAATCAGTATCTTCAATACTTAGAGTCTCTTCTTTTTTATAGTAATCAGGCGAAGAAATGGGTTCTGTTAAAAGTATATTTTTTCTTATATCCAAATCATTTCCGGGAGAAACGACCGCAAGCTGTTCAATAACATTTTTCACCTCTCGAACATTTCCAGGCCAGTAGTAACTGATAAAATGCTCCTTCGTTATATCATGAAGGAATTTTTTAGTTCTATATTTTTCATTGTATTTTTCAATAAAATAGTTTGCAAGTGGCAAAATATCCTCAGGTCTTTCTCTTAAAGAAGGAATTTTAATAGGGACAACATTAAGCCTATAGAATAAATCCTCACGAAATTCTCCATTTCTAACCATTTCTCGCAAATTTCGATTCGTTGCCACGATTACCCTAACGTTCAACGTCTTCTCTTTTTGGCTGCCGATTTTTCTAATCTCACCTGATTCAGTAACTCTTAAAAGTTTAGCTTGCATAGATAACGGTAATTCACTTATTTCATCCAAAAAAATAGTCCCATTATTCGCAACCTCAAATAAACCAATTTTCCCTTTTCTGTTCGCTCCCGTAAAAGATCCTTCTTCATAACCAAAGAGCTCGGCTTCGATAAGCTCTTTCGGCATTGATGCACAATTAATAGGAACAAAAATTGCTTTTGCGCGGCCACTATTCTTATGAATATAATGTGCCATTATTTCTTTTCCTACACCTGATTCACCATATATTGATATTGTGCTGTCTGATTTAGCAGCCTTTGAAGCCAATGCATAGACTTCCTGCATTTTAACATTTTTCGAATTTAAAAAAAACTCATTTTCCCTTGCTCTTTGAAGAAATTCTATTGCATCCTCCAAATGAGCCTTTTCCGAATCAATTTTATCTACAAATTCATAAAAGGCAGATTCTATATAGGTAGTAGCTACGGTAATTTCTAATTTGCCATTATCGTCAAACACAGGGGCGCAGTGGATAAGCATGCCCACACCATTCCCAGTTCGAATAAACCTCACTACTTTTTTTTGTGTATTTATTACTTCAGACGAGGCCGACATTCTATCTGTATAGTTTTTTAGATACAAATCATGAACGTTTATTTCATATAATTGCTCCATCTTACACTCGAATGTTTCTGCACAACCATTATTACAAAATATTATATTTCCATCATTATCTGATACATATAAATTGCCCAGAACGTTATTACCAATTTTCGTGAATAGTTCTTCGTTTATTTCTAATTTTGGTTTGATTATTGTGTTGAATCCCATAATTCCCCCCTATCTTACTTAATAAAAATTATTAAATTGGATAAAATATATTAATTGTATATTATTCTCATTTATACCACATGTCAATTTTTTGTTGCCGTTTAACCACAGCTGTATAAATTTCGGAACATACGTCGCGAAATAGCAACGCTTCTATTTATTTCTTATCCGCAATTCAAACCACAAATTCAAAAATCACCTTAAAAAATTTTTTTTTTTTGAGATTTCAACGTTTGCAACAGCATATTTATATTTCCAAGACTTTTTTGACCAAAAAGGAATATTGGCACAATTATTGCGTTTAAATTAATTATAAGAAATTAATAATACCGAATTCGGGTACTTATAAACCCAAATAGAAGCAAATTAAGAAAGGAATTGATTATGGAAAAGTGTGTAATTACTGGAGCAGTTCGAACCGCTGTCGGCTCATATTTAGGAGGTCTGAAAACCGTACCAGCCTATTTGCTTGGTTCCTACGTAATTGAGGAAGTAATAAAAAGAAGTGATGTTAATAAATCTGATATTGATCAGGTGATTATGGGGGACGTTCTCAGCAAAACACCAAATCTTGCTAGAGTTTCTCTTTTACTTGCAGGACTAGAAAAAGAAGTCCCAGGTTTTTCTGTTGATATGCAGTGCGGTTCTGCTCTCCAAGCGGTGCTTTGCGCAAAAGAAGCAATTCTATCGGGAGATCAAGAGATTATTGTAGCAGGTGGCGCTGAAAACATGTCAAGAGCCCCTTATTATCTACCATCTGACGTTCGATATCAAGGTTTCAGAATTAACAACGTCGAACTTGAAGACGGTTTTGGCTATGCTTCTTCCCATGCGCATCCTATAGAGCTGTTCCCAAATGTTAACATGGGGATTACCGCCGAAAACGTTGCTGAAAAATATGGTATTACTCGGGAGATGCAGGATGCATTTGCATATGATAGTCAAATGAAAGCAGCAAAAGCACAGGGCGAAGGAAAGTTTATAGATGAAATTCTACCAGTTGAGGTTATATTAAGGAAAAATTCATTTATATTTGATACCGACGAGCATCCAAAACCGAATACCAGTCTTGAAAGCTTGGCAAAGCTGAAGGCAGTATTTAAGAAAGATGGAACGGTAACAGCGGGAAATGCTTCTGGTATGAATGATGGTGCTTCAGCAGTGGTAATTATGAAGGAATCCACCGCTGCTGCACGTGGGATACAGCCTCTTGTAAGGATATTAGCGACTTCCTCTGCCGGCGTTTCTCCCGAAATTATGGGTTTGGGTCCAGTACCGGCAATTCGTAAGGTTCTTGATAAAACTGGTCTTAAACTAGAAGACATTGACTTGTTTGAATTAAACGAAGCCTTCTCAGCGCAAGCTCTAGGTTGTTTGATAGAACTCGGTATGCCTCCTGGAACACCATTGTATGAACGAGTAAACGTGAATGGCGGTGCAGTCGCTCACGGGCATGCTCTTGGCAATAGCGGTACAAGAATTTTAACTACCCTCATTTATGAACTCAAAAAAAGAAATGGCACATATGGCATTGCTTCGCTATGTATTGGAGGCGGGCAAGGCATTGCAATACTCATAGAAAATATCTAATATGTAATGCCACCCTCAATATTATTAGGAAAACAGATGAAAGTGAAAGGGGAAATAACATGAATATACAAGACATAAAGACAATTTTTATTATTGGTTCAGGTGCTATGGGAATTGGAATTGCCCAAAATTGCATTACGGCAGGATATAAAGTCATATTAAGAGATATCAGTGAATCACAATTATCAAAAGCCATTCAAAGCATTGAATCCTCACTAGCTAGAAATGTCTCGAAGGGAAAGGTGACAGAAGCCGTTATGAATGCCGCGCTTTCTCGTCTAACAACTTCAACCTCTCTTTTGAATATAAGCGAAGCTGATATGGTTATTGAGGCCGCCTCGGAAAATCCAGCCATAAAAAAAGCCATCTTTTCGGAAATTAGCAAGTTATGTAAGGATAATGCAATCCTTTGCACCAACACCTCTTCTATCTCAATTACCGAAATCGCTTCCTACGTAAGCAACTCCACAAGATTTATTGGAACTCACTATTTTAACCCCGTTCCAATAATGCGATTGCTAGAAATAGTAAGAGGATTAACTACTTCAGATGAAACCGTTGCCATAGCCATTGCTTTTGGTAAAACACTTGGTAAAGAAACCATCGTTTCAAAAGACAGTCCTGCATTTATTGTCAACAGAATGCTGGATCCAATGATTAATGAAGCTATATCTATTTTAGAATCAGGTGTAGGCACCATAGAGGATATTGACAAAGGTATGAGATTTGGTCTAAATCATCCAATGGGGCCTCTTGAATTAATAGATATGGCCGGTATTGATATAGAACTGGCTGTAATGGAGGTACTTTTAAGTGAAACAGGTGATCCTAAATACAGACCTTCTGTATTGTTAAAAAACATGGTTCGAGCAGGGCTTCTTGGGAAAAAAACCGGCAAGGGTTTCTATATTTATCACGAAAATGGCACTAAAGAATCAAACCCCCAATTGTTGAGTTATTTAAAATAAATGCTACGAGTTATACCATAGAAAGGCGAAAAAATGTCAGAAACAAAACTTACCTCAAAGGAACTATTAAGCCAACTGCTTCAGGCCCACTATGCCGAGGCCATCACGGCAAAGGCAGAAGGCAAACCCGTAGTTTGGTCTACCTCTATTGCTCCGCAAGAACTGCTTGAAGCCATGGATTTAACTGTAGTATACCCGGAAAACCACGCGGCTGCCGTAGGTGCCAGGAAAGATGCTCCACAATTTATTTCAAGTGCTGAAACTGACGGCTACTCTGTGGATATTTGCTCCTACGCACGTGTAAATATGGGCTATGCTAATCTTCAATTTTCTGAGGCCGAAAACATTCCCATGCCAGATTTGATTTATTGCTGTAGCAACATCTGTTGCACTGTAATCAAATGGTATGAAAATATTGCGAAGAAATTCAATATCCCATTAATAATGATTGATGCACCTTTTAATCCCAGTTATGAGGTGACCGAGGATAACGTAATTTTTGTGGAGGGTCAGCTTAAAGATGCTATTGCAAAGCTTGAAGATTTTACTGGTAGAAAAATGGATTATGATCGGCTTAAGGACGTTATGGAAATATCGAACGAAACCGCTACATGGTGGAAAAAAGCTACAGATCTTGCAGTCAATGTTCCTTCCCCATTAAACGGATTCGATATGTTTAACTATATGGCTACTATAGTATGCCTTCGTGGAAGAAAAGCTGGCACTCAACTATTTAAGTTATGGTATGAGGAACTTAAAGAAAAAGCAGATGGTAGCATAGGCCCATGGAAGGATGGTGCAGAAGAAAAGTACCGAATTATATGGGATGGTATTGCCTGCTGGCCATACTTGGGACCCACCTACAAGATTCTCAAAAAAAATGGAGTTAATATGGTAACCTCCACTTATCCCGAATCTTGGACTATTCTTTATGAACCAGGGGATTTGCGCGACATGGCCAGAGCCTATGATTCTATATATACGCAAAGAAACATTGACTATGCCGCAGACAGACTGCTAAACCTAGCAACTACATTTCAAATCGATGGGGTACTCTTTCACTCAAATAGAAGCTGTAAAGGCATGGATTTCAAACAATTTGAGATACAGCGTAGATTGACGCGTGAATTAGGGATTCCTTCAGTAATATTTGATGGTGATCAAACAGACCCGAATATTTTCTCAGAAGCTCAGTACGAAACTAGAGTACAAGCCCTAGTCGAAATGATGGCTGAAAACAAAAAAAGAAAGGAGAGAGAATTTGATGAATCAAGTAGAACTTCTTATTAATCAATTTCTTAAAGAGGCAAGAAACCCAAAACAAACCGTTACCAATGTTATGGCCTCAACAGGGAAAAAAGCCTTTGGTTGTTTCCCTATCTATGTTCCAGAGGAAATCATTTATGCAGCAGGCGTGTTACCCGTAGGCATGTGGGGGGGGCAGACACAAGGGTCGAAGGTGAATGCTTATATCCAAAGTTTTTGTTGTTCCATCATGCGAGCAAATATGGAACAGGGAATGGCTGGTACATACGATTTCCTTGATGGAATTATTATTCCCACCTTTTGCGATACTATGAAAGCAATACTGGCAAATTGGCCAGTGGCAGTACCACAGGTCAAAGTTATACCCTTTGTATATCCACAGAACAGGACCAGCGAATATAGTGCTCAGTTTCTGATTTCGCAGTTCAGAAACTTTCAATACAATCTAGAAAACCTTTTGAGCAAAAAAATCTCTGAAGCTGACATTGAAAATAGCTTTCTAACGTACGAAAAATACAGGGCAGCAATGAGAGAATTTGTGGAACTTGTTAATTATTATCCGAAGACACTGAATCCAAAAATAAGGCATATGATTATTAAAGCTTCCAACTTCAATGACAAAGCAGTTTATACTAAACGTTTATGCCATCTTATGGAATTAATCAAAGAAATGCCACAAGAAAAAGTGCACGGTCCAAAAGTCGTTATTACTGGCCTTATGGCTGAACCGGAGCAGTTCCTTGATTTATTTACTGAAAATGGATATACCTTTATAGCAGATGATCTAGCTCATGAATCAAGACAATTTAGAACACACGCGAGATCGGAAGGAACGGCAATCGAAAAGATGGCGTATCGTATTATTGATCTCCGAGGTTGTCCTTTCTTCTATGAGGAAAACAAATCAAGAGGAACTATGCTTAAAACCTTGGTTGAAAAGTATAATGCCGATGCAGTTGTCGTATGCATGTTCAAATTCTGTGACCCAGAAGAATTCGACTATCCAGTTTATAAAAATGAACTTGATAAAGATGGCATCAAGATTCTATATCTAGAAATTGAGCAGCAGATGGACTCTGTGGCACAGCTTAGAACCAGAATACAAAGTTTTACCGAAATGATAATGAATAAGATCAAATGAAAGAGAGGTAACATGTTTTTAGGAATTGACATTGGCTCATCTTCATCCAAAGCCGTAATTTTAGATATGGAAGGGAATATTCTTGCTCAAGAAGTAGTAAATATAGGCACGGGAACGAAGGGCGTAGAATTAGTACTTGACCAGATTTTCGAAGTGACTAATTTGCAGATGATGGCATTCAAGTATACTATCGTTACTGGCTACGGCCGAATGACATACATAGGCGCAAATATGCAAATCACCGAGATTACTTGTCACGCTAAAGGTGTATCATATTTATATCCAAAAGCCCGAAGCATTATTGATATAGGTGGGCAAGATGCAAAGGCAATCAGGTTAAATTCTAGCGGTCAGGTTGAAAACTTTCAAATGAATGAAAAGTGTGCTGCAGGTACTGGAAGATTCTTTGAAGTTATGGCTAGGGTTCTAAATTGTGGCATCAATGAACTATCAAATCTTGCAGAGCAAGGTAATGACTCTGTTAACATTAGCAGTGTTTGCACAGTATTCGCCGAATCAGAAGTTATTTCTCAACTTGCAACCGGAGCTTCAAGGCAGGCGGTAGCAAAAGGTGTCAACCAATCGGTTGCCAAACGAATAGCCGGGTTATGTAATCGGATAGGACTTGTTCCTGATGTAATAATGACTGGTGGCGTAGCTTTAAACCATAACATGGTTAAGACACTTGAAGAAGAAATAGGCATACCTATAATTGTTCCTGAATCACCACAAACTATAGGTGCATTAGGAGCCGCCGTATTAGCCAGAGAAAAATATATTAACAATTTAAAAAATAAGGAGTAATAAAATGAATTGGGAAGAAATTTATGCAAGTAAAATTGTTACTGCAGAAGAAGCGGTAAGCCATATAACATCAGGTGATCACATATTCCCTATGCATGCTGCAGGCGAACCAAAACATATTATCTATAAACTACTTGAACGGAGTGATTTGAAGAATCTTACGATTCATCAAGGGTTGAACGTCGGAGATGCGCCTTACGCTCTTCCAGAATATAAAAATTGGATCACCGTTGATTCAATCTTCGTCGGGAAAAATAATAGAAAAGCTATACAGGATGGCCGAGGGGAGTTTACACCACTCCACTTCTATGCTTTGCCAAGAGCTATCAGGCAAGGTAGTATTCCCTGCGATGTTGCAATGATACAATGCACCCCCCCAGATGTTGATGGTTATGTCAATACGGGCATATCATGCGATCAAACAAGGCTTATTTGTGAAAAGTCTAGGGTCTCAATCGCACAAGTTAACCATAATGTTCCTCATGTTTGTGGTGACACTTTAATCCACATCTCAGAGATTGACTACTTTGTAGAGTTTGATGAGGATTTATATACTATTCCATCTATTAGTAGCAATGATCCTATAGCAGAAAAAATCGGTTACAACATTTCAACATTAATCAACGATGGAGACACTCTACAAATGGGTCAAGGAAATATTCCAAATGCTATTCTAAAATACTTATCTGATAAGAAAGATTTGGGAATACATACCGAAGTATTCTCTGATAACCTTATTCCTTTGATTGAAGCTGGAATTGTAAATGGGGCAAAGAAAACCATTAACAATAGAAAAATCATCTCAACTTTTATTCAAGGTAGCAAAGAACTTTACAATTATGTTGATAATAACAATTTGATTTGTTTAAAACCGGTTGATTATACAAATGACGTCTCTATTATTGCAAAGAATGATAACATGATTGCAATTAATTCTGCAATTGAAGTAGACCTTATGGGCCAAGTAGTTGCTGACTCTATTGGAAGCAAGACATTTAGCGGTGTTGGTGGACAACTTGATTTCTTGCGTGGGGCATTGCTGTCAAGTAATGGCAAACCCGTAATAGCACTTCCTTCGACCGCCAAAGGAGGAACAGTTTCTCGAATAGTTGCAACGCTAAAACTAGGAACACCTGTAACCACTACCCGGCAGGATGTGTATTATGTTGTCACAGAATACGGCGTGGCAAACTTGTTCGGGAAAAATATTAGAGAAAGAGCCAATTTGTTGATTGGGATTTCACATCCAGACTTCCAGGAGCAACTTAAAATAGACTTCGATAAATATCTTAAAGAAGCAGGTGTTGAAAATGGCATGAGGCTATAGATTGGAGCAATATATGAAAATCATTGTAGAAAAAAACAGAAAAATATGCAAGGTTACTTTTAATGATCCGGAAAAGCTTAATGCATTAACCCCTTCATGGTTGCGTGAATTTAGCGAAGTTCTTTCCAATTTGGAACTCGATGATGAAATAGGTGTTGTTATATTGACAGGCAAGGGCAAAGCCTTTATTGCAGGCGCAGATATTCCTTATATGAAAGAAATGAATCCTCAGGAAGCCGCGAATTACGCAAGATTCACTACCAACTTATATCGCCGCATGGAGGAAATGAACAAAGTTTTCATCGCTCAAGTAAATGGGTTTGCTCTGGGGGGCGGCTGTGAGGTAGCCCTTGCATGCGATATCAGAGTTGCATCAGAAGCGGCAAAATTCGGCTTACCGGAGGTGACTCTAGGCATCTTGCCCGGAGGCGGTGGTACGCAGCGTCTTGCCAGACTGGTGGGACAGGGAAAAGCAAGAGAATTAATATTCACAGGTGATATCATCAACGCGGAAGAAGCAAAGGCGATCGGCCTTGTTAATTCCGTGGTGCCGCCGGAAGAATTGGAGGAAGAAACGAACCGAATCGCTGCAAAAATATTGAAAAATAGCCTAAGTGCGGTCAGATACAGCAAAGAAGCAATATTGACAGGACAAGACCTCGATTTACATACCGCCATTAATGTTGAAAAGGAATTGTTCGCACTTTGCTTCACCACAAAAGATCAAAAAGAAGGCATGGCAGCTTTTGTTGAAAAGCGTAAGCCTAATTACAAGCAAGAGGGAGGCAATCTATGAGTTACACGATAAGCAACTTGGAGCTTAATCAAAAAGCATCCTTTACCAAAACCATATCCGAGTCGGATGTTTACTTATTTGCAGGAATAACCGGCGATATCAATCCTGCTCATCTTAATGCAATATATGCTCAAAGCACCCGATTTAAGCATAGAATTGTCCATGGCGCGTTGCTGTCTGGACTGATTTCAGCAGTGATTGGTGTGCATCTGCCGGGTTCGGGCACGATTTACGTTGCACAAAATGTAAAATTTTTAGCTCCTGTATATTTCGGTGATACGATAACGGCAACAGTTGAAGTTATAGAAATCGACAAAGAAAAAAACAGAGTGAAATTAAAAACCATATGTGAAAATCAAGATGGTCTGCTTGTGGTGGACGGCGAGGCAAATGTTATGCCTCCTCTTTAAAAAAATCTATACAGTGTCTACTGATTAACGGCGAACCTGTTGATTTTGCTGACTTTGTTGAAGCTTAGCGATTTTAACCAGCCGATTAATCTTCCCGGATATCAGGAGGAAGAACCATTTGAAGCAAGTGTACTGGTTGCTTTCAGGAAAAGATTATCACCAGAAATCATAGCTGAAGCCAATGAATATATCATAAATCCGAAGAGAACTGCAGAATCAATTAATAGTGATTAAGACGATGACAACTGTGATAATAATCTCGATAACCTTAAATCCTCATGCATCGGTTTTTTATAAAGCCAAGCGGATGATGTGAGAATAATAAAGGTACATTGATACTGGACGCTAGCTGCACGCCTTCAAACATAAAGTATCCTCAGGATTCCAAATTATTACGTATCTTCTGAACCTAAAATGGCTATATCCCATATAATTAGAGGGGTATAGCCATTTTAGGTTCAGAAGATACGAGATAACAAAATAGTAATAAGAATAAAAGAATTCGAGGAGGATTGGAGTTAATGAATGATGCACCTTTGGATTTCTCTCTTAGGGAAGGTAGTGGTGTTCCCTTCTGGAAATCCTGCAAGCCCCTCAATACTTGCAATCAATAGACTTCGTAAAATTTTGTATAAATAGGGATTGCTGAACAAAAGACATTTGAGATAGGTTCTTGGTAAGTGCTCAACGCGGGGACGCATTGCAAGAGATTGACGTATATGAAATAATATTACCAAGAATTTAATTTTGAGGTAAAATATTATGAAATATGAAAATTGGCGAGATCTGGCTGCAGAGTGCCAGAAAAGCGGGATGTCAGTAAGTACCCTTCTCTTGTTGATTTAGGCTCAGAGGAAAAAGACATTGGTGTAAACAAACCTCTTCCTTCTTGAATGCACTTCCTGTTTTTAGCTCCGGAGAAGCATGAACTGTTAACAAATGACCCTTCATACTCAGGCTGTGCATAAGCGGCATCTCCTATATTAAATCCCTGCCAAATCTTTACATTTTTCAATTCATATTTTTACCCTTCCTACCTCATTGCTAAAACAACTTGTCCAACAGTTGCTATTTCGCCCTTGTTATATACTATTGCGTCACAAACAACTATTGCTTTCTCTACTATTTCTTTATTTATTGTAGCTTCAATCGTAATTGTATCGCCCGGTTCAATTTTCTTTTTAAACTTCACGCCGTCAATTCCAATGAAGTATGGTATCTTCCCCTTGAATTTTTCAAATAAAAGCAGTAAAATATCAGCTGTTTGTGCCATCGCTTCAACAGTTAAAACGCCAGGCATAACTGGTGCCCCAGGGAAATGTCCTTTGAAAAACTCAAAATCCGGAGAAACAAAAAGCCTGGTTTTAATACTTTTTCCAAACTCCATTTCCAACACCTCATCAACTAAAAGAATTGGCTCTCTATGTGGTATTATTCCTTTGATTTGATCCTTATTATAAAGTATTTTTTCCATTTTTATTCCTGACCCTTCTTTGTTTTTTTATTCCAGTTTTCATAAGCGAATACTGCCGCACCAATTGCACCAACCATCTGTGGATATGGAGCTCGTATTACTTCCTCTCCAAGTTCTTTGCCAAGCGCTTCCAATATGCTTCCATTAAGTGCTACTCCTCCAGTCATTATAACTTTAGGTGCGTATCCAACTCTATTACACATGCCATATACTCTTTTTGCAATTGCAACATGTGCTCCTTTTGCTACATTTTCAATAGATTCACCCATTGCAAGATGAGAAATAACTTCACTTTCTGCAAATACTGTACAGACGCTGCTTATTGAAACCTCCCCATCTGCCTTTTTAGCCAGAGAAGAAAGCTCTCCGATCTGACATCCAAGAACTCTTGCCATGACCTCTAAGAATCTTCCTGTTCCTGCTGCACATTTTTCATTCATCACGAAATTTGCAACTGTGCCGTTTTTATTTAGCCTGATTACCTTTGCATCTTGACCGCCAATATCAATTATTGTTACTACATCCTCCATCAAATAGGTGGCTCCTCTTGCATGGCAGCTTATTTCCGTGATTTGCTTATCTGCGTTTTTATAGGTAATTCTTCCATATCCTGTTACAATAGTATACAGAACATCTTCCTGAGTAATACCAGCGTCACTAAAAGCCATTTCCAACGCCTCATATACCCCGGAAGTTCCCGTTCCCTTGTTTACCACAGCTTTTGCGACCAGCTTTTTATCATTATCTAATATCGCCACCTTTGAAGATGATGATCCTATATCTATACCTAAAAACATTCTATACCTCCACCGTCAACATCTCTGCGAAGCTTTGTATTCTTGTTCTAATCTGCTCTGCCGAATCCATTTGCTGCTCCGTTTCAACATAAAGAATTGGGATTCCATTATTTTCTATTTCTTCTTTATAAATCGGATAGTCAAATTCTTCCGGATCACAAAATTTCATCATTATTACAAGCACTGCATCAGCCTGATGCTTGTTTACCATGTCAATCAGCATAGCGCCTCTGGTTTTTGCCTCTTCAAACAGGAATGTACAGCCTCTTTGGTCTACAATTCTGCTGACCATTCTTTCATATACAGTACCTTCTTTTCTGGCGGCTACTCTAAAACCCCTTGATTCCTGCGAAAGATCATCGTCAATGATTCCAATATTATTTTCCACTAATATATCCAGTAATGCTGTCGGTTCTGCAATTAAACCCGTTGCGATTACCTTTATGCCATTAAAATCTTCCTTTGGCAATGCATTTAGTTCTTTTGTAATTTCCTTGATTTTAAGCGTGTATGTTTTTTTATCCATAAAAAAGCTGGCCTTAATAACCAGGTGTCTGGTTTTTGCATCTATTGTATTTAAATGCGTCGACACTGCAACTGTAAATTCTCTCATTGCTGCTCGGAAGTCTTCATAAATTTCAAAGGATTCATTTATCGCATCCTCTGTTATTAACTTACCCGAAAGCTTCTCTAACTCTTTGGCAACTCTTTTAAACTCTTCATTCAAATACTCTTTTCCTGCTTCAATCATCCTATTTTGTGGATAAACAACCGGGATTAGTGGGATTTCAGGTACTGCCACCTTCCAGTTTTCGCATATGCATTTTAAGGTATCACAGAAGGTTGAAATAGCAACTGCTTTTAAAAAGCTGTAAGTTCCCTTCATTCCATATTCAATATTTGATCTCATTATTGAGCAGCAAAATCCCTGAAGATATTTATCTGCAAGTTTTAAATCTGTAGGGCCTCCCCACATTCCAACTGGAAGGTATCCTGCTGCATAAATAATTTCTTCAGGTGTATATATCGGAAAACATCCAACAGCCTCTTTTTTCGTGTCCTGCATTGATTTCAGAACGGTTTTTTTAGGGTTTGAACCTGCTTCAACTAATTCATCAAGCAGTGACTTTAGATCATTCATTAACCGTTCCTCCTTAATTCTTTGTTTTTTTCCATCATCTCAATTAAGGCCTGTACTCTTGTTTCATATTGTGATAACGTGAAAACTCTTGGGTCCGTCTGGTCTCCGTCAAAAACAACTGATGGAATTCCTGTCATGGCTTCGACCCTTCGCTGTACTTCATACTGTCTAAAGTCCATTAGCTTGCAGCTTCTGTTTGAGTGATAAAGAATGCCATCTAAGTCAAATTCTTTGACCAGCCTTGCAACATTTTTCGTGCCGTAATCCAGATTGCGGTTTGCGTAATTTGAGGCATAGGCTTTCGCCATACCCTCAATGTCCCCTGTATCATATATTACAGTCCACGACTCCGGATATGTTGAAGTTACCATGTTTACGCCATGTTTTTTCAGCACTTTATAGGTGTCACCCAGATGCGGCCAACACGCGATTCCATCCCACATGATTCGGTATTTTTCTTCCTGATCTTTCCATGGGCCAATTCCAGCTTCCACCTTTGCAGCGAGCTCGTCGTGCCATAGTTTAAATAAATCTCTTCCCTCTATCTTTCCCCTGTTACATACGATTATCGCCATGTAGTTAAACATGTCAAATCCATTTAAAGGAGAAGGATGGTTTTTATTTAAGTCAGTTGCCTTTTTCCACCATCTTGCTGTGTCTGCTGAAATTTCCATTACTTCCTTGAATCTGTCATAATCAAATTCTCTTCCTGTGATCTCCTCAAGCTGTTTAATGGCATGCTTAATTTGGCCTGCCATATATTTTATACTATGCTCTGGAACATCAAATGTATGATTAAACGGCATATCAAACATGATTATAGGAATATTTAATACCTTGGCTAAATTTTCATACCATTTAATTGCTGTATTGCAGATATTACTACAGCAGAATATTAAATCAGGCATTGGAATATTTTCGGCTTCAGAAAATTTTAAGTCTACATATCCCATATTTACTCTTGCATAAGAGCAAATATCATTGGAATAGCCCTTCCCTTCTGCCTGCTGAATAAAACGCATGGCATCTTTTCTTGCTCCAATAGCCGCTGCATGATTCTCGGGATACACCACGTCTATCCCCATCGTTTCAAGTAATTCCTGCGGACAAATTGAAGTTGCCCAAGCTACCAGTTTACCCTCTGCTTTGGCATCTATTGCAGTTTTGTAATGTTTTTCTAATAATTCCCCAAGCATTTGCTTTGAAGTTACTGTTTTTTCCATGAGTGCCTCTTTCTCCTGTTCTTAGCTGATTTATCAGTTTATCCTAAAAGCTTGGTTTTGGCTTATCTTGATTATAATCATAAAACCCTATGTTGGATTTCCTGCCCAGCATTTCAGAGTCTACCAGTCTTTGGATAACCGGACTTGGCCTAAATCTCTCACCGTATGCTTCAAATAATATTTCATCCACCTTCATGTTTAAATCATGCCCTGTCAGATCGAGTAGTTTAAATATTCCCATAGGGTGCCCTAATCCATAAAGACAGATTTTATCAACATCCTCAACAGAGCAAACCCCTTCTTCCACAAGGCGGCATGCTTCAATATAAAACGCATGGAAAAGTCTGTTCAAACCAAAACCGACAACATCTTTACATTTTACAGCTTCCTTTTCAATTGTTTCCAATAGAGCCATTGTATTTTCAATACACTCTTCACTTGTCAACAAGGCAGGAATAACCTCAACAAGCTTCATAACACTTGCTGGTGAATTAAAATGCGTCCCAATAAAATTCTTCGCTCGTTCCTTGCTGACACCTGATGCAAGCTTAGTAATGGAGATACTAGACGTATTGCTTGCAATGATTGTTTCTGGTTTACATATTTCATCCAGCTGTTTATAAATCTTGCTTTTTATTTCAAATACCTCAAGTACTGCTTCAACTATAAAGTCACAATCAGCCATATCCTTAAGGTCCCCAGTGGTTTGAACCTTTGAAAGGATTTCATTCTTTTTAGAAGGGTCAAGCTTTCCTTTTTTTATGCTCTTGTCCAAAATCATTAATTGTTTTTCTTTCCCTTTATCGGCTATTTCTTTAGAAATATCGCCTAAAATTGTTTCTATACCTGCTCTGGCAAAGCAAAGCGCAATTTCCGCTCCCATCATCCCAGCACCTATAACGCCAACTTTTTTGATTTCCATTATTTCCGCCCCTTTCACTACTCTCTTATTTTATGTTTTCTATAATCAAAGCCATTCCTTGGCCTCCTCCGATACATAAGGATATTAAGCCATATCTAGCATCACGTCGTTTCATTTCATAAATAAGAGTCGTAATCAACCTTGTTCCACTATTGGCAAGCGCATGACCATGTGCAATGGCACCACCATTAACATTTACTCGCTTATACATTTCAGTTCCCATATCCATACCCAATTCTTTTAAAACACCTAAACTTTGTGCTGCAAATGCTTCATTTAATTCTATTAAATCAATATCTTTCAGGGTTAGCTTTGCTTTTTCCAAAGCCTTTTTAATGGCTGGTACCGGTCCGATTCCCATAAGCGCAGGGTTCACTCCAGCACTCGCTATACTTACTATTCTAACCAAAGGTTTTTGCCCCAGTTCCTTTGCTTTTTCTTCAGACATGACAACGACAGCTGATGCTCCGTCATTCATACCCGATGAATTTCCTGCAGTTACACTACCTTTCCCATCGGTTCTGAATACAGGTCTTAATTTGCTTAGTGTTTCATAGTCTGTTTTCATATTAATATGTTCGTCTGTATCAAATGTAAAGGTACTCTTTCTTAATTTCACTTCATATGGAAGAATTTCATCCTTGAATTTTCCTTCAGTCATAGCTGCTTTCATTTTTTCAATGCTATCCACTGCAAACAAATCCTGTTCTTCTCTAGTAATTCCATATTTCTCAGCAACATTTTCAGCTGTTAATCCCATATTCATACCAGGATACATAGACTGCGGCTGCACAATTGTTACGCCATGGGTGAATGTATCATATAGTTGCTTATCTCCCAGTCTCATTGGCTCAAATCTTGTTTCTGGTGGAAGGTAATAGGTTAGTCTGGACATGACCTCCACTCCGCCTGCTAAAACAACATCCGCTTCATCGGCTGCAATTTCATAGCAGGCGCTTGCTACAGCCTGAAGTGACGATGCGCACTGTCGATCCACTACGTATGCTGGTGTACTTTCAGGAATTCCGGCAAGTAAGGATGCACATCTTGCGACATTTGGTGTGTATCCGTAAACGTCACCCATAATTACCTGATCAATCTGGTCTAATTCAATATTTGATCTTTTAGCTGCTTCCACTAAAACTGCGGCTCCCAAATCTTGGGCTTCTACTGTTTTTAGACTTCCAAGATATCCACCTACAGCTGTTCTGGCTGCGGCTGTTATTACACATGATTTCATATTTTCCCCTCCGCTTTTACAATTCAAAACCCGCGATACTGACATTGCGGGTTTACTTGCCATTTTCTCTTACTTTTCCCACTGCTCAATAATTTCGGGTATTACTTTGAATAAATCGCCACAGATTGCATAGTCAGCAAGCTGCATCATTGGCGCTTCTATATCCTTGTTAATAGCAATAATTATGTCTGAATTTTGCATACCGCACACATGCTGGATTGCTCCTGAAATGCCGCACGCAAAATATATTCTCGGCTTTACGGTTGTTCCCGTCTGACCAACCTGATGTGAGTGGTCTATCCAACCAGAATCTACAGCTGCACGAGAGGCACCTACTACACCACCCACTTTTTCAGCGAAGTTCGTTATTAATTCAAACCCTGATGGATTACCTAGTCCTCTTCCTCCAGATACAATAATTTCCGCATCTCCTAAGGACACTAATTCTTTTACAGCCTCTACAATTTCCATTACATTTGTTCTAATGTCACTTTCTTCAATGATGCAGTTAACTGCAATCTTTTCCCCTTTAAGTCTGGTGTTTTTCTCTCTCTTATCCATTACACCTGGTCTTACCGTAGACATTTGGGGTCTCTTCTTCGTACATACTATCGTTGCCATCAGGTTTCCACCAAATGCAGGTCTTGTTTGCTTAAGATTCGTATCATCAGAATTCTTATCTAAATTTGAGGTGTCAGCTGTTGTGTTTGTCTGCAGGTAATCCACATAATTTGCTGTGCTGATATCCAGCCTTGTACAATCCGCAGTTAGTCCAGTATTCAATCTTGCCGCAATTCTTGGGGCAAGATCTCTACCTATATGAGTTGCTCCAAAGAGCACAATTTCGGGTTTGTACTTTATAATTGCTTCAGTCATTACCTTTGTATAACCATCTGTTGTATAATTCTTTAACAATGGGTTATCTATTACATATACTTTATCTGCTCCATATGCATAAAGGTCATCGACCATCAATTCAACATCACTGCCAACTAGAACAGCACAAATTTTACAATCCGGTCCGATTTCTCTTGATAATTTATGTCCTTCCCCTAGTAATTCCAAGGCAACTTCCATGAATTTTCCGCCTCTCTGTTCAGCGAAAATCCATACATCCTTGTATTCTGATAAATCTACTTTCTTTTCTTCTTTTTCGTCTTTTTCTATTGCATTAAACGGGCAAACTGGTATGCATTGGTTGCATACGGTGCAGCTTGCGTTAATTACTGCAATTTTATCAATTAAATCTATTGCATTGAACGGGCAGGCTTTTACACATAGATTGCACCCCTTACATTTGCTTTTGATAACATTTATTGCCATTTATTCCGCCTCCTATACTATGTGCTTTGCTGTTAAAGCGTGCATCAAATTTTCTACCACTGTTTTCGGGGAATCTCCTGTTATTGTTATCCCTTTTCCCTTTGGCTTTGGTGTAAATGATTTATATACATTTGTCGGTGATGCTTCGAGCCCCACTTTTGTTTGATCCACCTTAATATCTTCTGCGTTCCATACAACTACTTTTGTATTACATGCTTTGTATACGCCAGCGACTGACATATACCTTGGATTGTTAAGCTCTTTTATTGTTGTTAACAGACATGGAGTTCTTAACTGTATCATTTCATAGCCATTTTCTAAGGCTCTTTTTACAATTATCTCATTTCCTTTTATACTGAATTCTTTAACGTAAGTGACTTGAGGTATCCCTAATTTTTCTGCCAATTGTGGTCCTACTTGCGCTGTATCACCGTCTATTGCCTGTCTTCCTGCGAAGATGATATCAAATTCACCTATCTTAGCTATACCAGCTGCCAATGCATTTGACGTTGCCCATGTGTCTGAACCACCTAATGCCCTATCTGACAGAAGCACTGCATCATCGGCACCCATAGCCATACATTCTCGAAGCATATCTTGAGCTTGTGGAGGTCCCATTGTTAGTACTGTTATATGTGTTTCCGGATATGCCTCTTTTATCTTAAGTGCCTCTTCCAGTGCGTTTGCATCGTCATGATTTAATATGCTTGGCACACCGTCTCTTATTAACGTTCCTTTTATTGGATCTATTCTTACTTCATTTGTATCTGGAACTTGCTTTACGCATACGATTATCTTCATTATTATCCTTCCTCCTTATTTAAATATATCTCCAGAGATTACCATTTTCATCACTTCTGATGTTCCTTCGTAAATTTCTGTGATCTTGGCATCTCTCATCATTCTTTCAACAGGATAATCTTTTATATATCCGTATCCTCCATGGAATTGCACTGCCTTAGTTGTTACATACATAGCTGTTTCCGAACATGCTAATTTAGTCTGTGCTGCTTCTACTGAACTTGGCAAGCCTCTTTGTCTTCTGTCGCACGCTTTATACAACATTAATCTTGACATGTCTATTCGTGTTCTCATCTCTGCCATCTCAAATGCCAGTGCCTGGAATTTATCCAGACTTTTCCCGAATTGCTTTCTCCCCTTCATATATTGTACAGTTTGGTCAAATGCTCCTTGGGCTATTCCAAGCGCCTGTGCTGCGATTCCAAGTCTGCCAACATCTAATGATGTCATTGCGACTTTAAAACCTTTTCCCAAATCTCCAAGCAAATTTTCTTTTGGTACGATACAATCTTCAAATACCAGTTCTGCCGCTATTGAGCCCCTGATTCCCATTTTATTTTCTTTTTTCCCGATAGAAAAACCTTTCATATTTGACTCTATAATGAATGCGCTGATTCCCTTGGTTCCCTTTGATTTGTCGGTCATTGCCATTACCACATATACTTCTGCAATTCCCCCTCCGGAAATAAATATTTTCGATCCATTAATTACCCAATGGTCTCCCATATCCACTGCTTTTGTCTGCTGCATTGCAGCATCCGTTCCAGCGTTTGGCTCGGTTAAACCAAATGCCCCTAATTTCTTTCCAGATAGCAGGTCTGGCAGATACTTTCTCTTTTGTTCTTCCGTGCCATAGGTAAAAATTGGCCAGCAGCAAAGTGCATTATGGGTCTGTACAATTACTCCATGAGATCCACATACCTTTGATAATTCTTCAATGGCTATAATATATGCTATATAATCCGCGCCTGCTCCACCGTATTCTGCAGGAAACGGCATACCCATTACCCCTAGCTTTCCTAGTTTCTCCACTGATGAAAATGGGAATTTAGCTTCTACATCTAATTCCTCCGCTATTGGTGCAACTTCTGTTTCGGAAAATTTCCTCATCATCTTTTGAATCATCTCTTGTTCTTTTGTTAAATTAAAATCCATTATTTCCTCCCTTGGCTATAATTCCAGTTCCTTCGAGATATGATTTCTCATACTATATTTATATACAATACAAGTTTCATGCCAAAACCATTCTTTGGCAAATATTTTTTCCGAAAGCCAGTCATTTCAATCTTCAAACGCTTAAATGTTTTTATGTATTTATCAATACCTGTCAGTTTTCTATCTTTGATGCAGAACTTCACTTTAAACATCCTTCCCTTTAACAGCAAGTGCAAAAATGCATCAAAAAAGAAGGCGACCCATTCTGGTTTTATTCACCATTTTGGAACAACCTTCTTTTTCAAATTCGTTTATATTTCAACTTCTCATATCCCATGCTTATTCATTTTTCTGACTACGGTAGATTGATCCAGTTTCAAGTGCTCCGCCATAGTTCGTGTGTTTTTATATTTTTCTTTTGCTCGCTCCAGTATTGATTTTTCGAGTTCATCAAGTGCTTCACTTAGTGAAAGTTCCTTTCCAACGTTTTCCTGGTTCACTTCCGTCTTTGAAACTGATTTACCTGATTTCGTATGCCAAGGCAAATCCTCAACCTGCAGATATTCATTATTGCTTATTACCGTCATATTTTCTATGACATTTTTTAGTTGCCTAACATTCCCAGGCCAGTTAAATGCTTCAAGATCTTTCATAACATCATAAGTGAGTCTTTTGTTTTGTTGGTACTTTTGGTTATATTGTGCCAGGAAATACATGCTTAAAGGGAGTATATCCTCTACTCTCTCTCTAAGCGGCGGAACTTTTATCTGGACTACATTCAATCTATAAAACAAGTCTTCTCTAAAACTTCCATCAACAATCATTTCCTCCAGGTTTTTATTTGTAGCAGCAATAATTCTCACATCGATAACCTTAGATAATGTACTGCCAACTCTTCTAATTTCCTTGGTTTCTAAAACCCTAAGCAGTTTTACCTGAAAGTCTGCAGGAGTCTCTCCAATTTCATCTAAAAACACTGTGCCGCCATCGGCAATTTCAAGCAGTCCCGCCTTGCCTCCTGCTGATGCACCGGTAAATGCCCCTTTTTCATACCCAAAAAGCTCTGACTCTAAAAGATTTGAAGGGATTGCACCGCAATTAATTGTAATACATGGTTCATTTTTTCTGAGACTGCTTCTATGAATAAATTTTGCAATTTCCTCCTTACCAACCCCGGATTCCCCAAGCACTAGAATAGTAGTACTAAAATTGGAAACCTTTTCTGCAAGTTTAAGTGCATCCTGCATCCCCTGGCTGGAAGCCAATATTTGTTCTTCTCCTTTTTTGATAAGCTCAATAAATTCACTATAGTTTTTCATATACGCTTTTTCCAGCTCTTTTGATTTTAACAGCTCTTCTCTAAGCTGATAGATTTCAGTAATATCTCTTGCATTTATGACGACTTTTTTAACATTGCCTGCTTTATCAAAAATAGGAACACCAGTCACAATAATATTCCTGCCATCCTTAGTAATTTGTCTTTTTGAAACCGCTTTTTTCCCTTCGATAACAACAAATGCTACTGAATTAGGCATCCATACAGGATTAATCAGATCTTTCATGTTATGTCCTAAAATATCATCTACCTTTATGGCTGCTACTCTCTCATAAGATTTATTTACATGAAGAACATTGCCTTCGCCATCGGTTACCAGTATTCCATCATACGATCCCTCTAAAATTTCCTTTAATTCATCGACCATATTTCTATTAGCATCAAGCTCGTTTTGAATAATAAAGCTTTGATAAATATCAAGTAAAATAAATACGTTTAAAGTCTTCTCATTCTCTTCTAGCTGCAGTCCATATAAATGCCAAATCATTTTATCTATTTTAATAGTCTGTATCGATTTATTATTTAATTTTATTTTCTTAAGCTGTGGCAAGGCTTTGTATATATCGCCTGATGTTGTAATTTTGGCTTCATCTAATATTTTTTTCATTGCATCATTCATAAACACCATTTCATTATTGCTGTTACTTACAATAATTCCATTAGGTGTATTTTCAATAATTTTTGCATATATTTCCTGTTGTTTTATACCGATCATTTTTCCCCCTTTATTTTCTCAATAAATCATCTGAAGATTATCTTTGTAAATTCAACAATAACAGGTATTGTCCCCATTGAAAGTACCGTGCTAAGCAATAAAATCATACTTGCAAATTCAACATTCTTTCCTTCCTGCTCAGCCAAAATTGGTACTATAGCCGCCGTTGGAAACGCGCTACTGAAAACACACATGGTTTTTGCCAGTATTGACAGAGGAAGAAACATTACTACTACAGCCGTAATAACTGGCAGCGCTAAGAGTTTCATGATTGCTGCCTCTGTAATTGCTCGGTCTTTTAT
>JAENWJ010000020.1 GCA_016649995.1 Peptostreptococcaceae bacterium | reverse complement strand
TGTCCATATTTGTAATGAATCTATTCAAGATTCATTCACGCATTTTTTTATGTTTTGTTTGGGAGTTATTATTTGGGCGTAAATTTTCATTATCGATAGTCCCACAATAATTATCGTAAATTAATCAGTAGACACTAAATAGATGAGTATTAATGTTAGCCACAACTCGTTTTTCAAAGAATGACTTGTGGCTTTTTCAATGCATTTGATTTGACTAATAATAATCTGACTTCCTCCAATACCATTAATCAAAAAGATACCTCTTTATACAAAGAAGTATTTATGATAAAACTATTTTAATATGAGTAGCCCTCAATAATTACATTAGAAAGTGAGAACTACCCCAACAATGACAAGTAATAAGAAGGCTGAATCATTTAATCTTTATCTTTTATTTTGTAACTAAATGTCCTTGATTGAGAAGATTTCATTTGCCAACGCTACTTAAGATACTCATTCATTCTAGTAAATATCCTACTTTCGCCTAATGTTCTGATATTGAAAATAAAGTCTCCCCCTGTCCAAGTAAATGTCAATTGATCTCCATCTAATACCATATCCATTTCTGTATTGAGAATACCTTCACTGGAATCAACTGAGTAAACTGCATTGGTCCCATCGATAATTAATGCCCCTCCAATAGGTCCCATTACATCTGCACCTGGATAATAACTTTCAATCATCATGAAGTAACCAGCTTCAGAGTTTGTTTCAGCAGAGCCTTGACTAATGGTCACTGTATAATTATCTCCACCCTCACCTTCTAAAATCCATTGACCCAAATATCCTTCCGATTCATTCATAGCAGAAATTGGATTATACACTTTTCGCTGTAATTTTCTATAGAAACTACTTGCACATTTTAAGATTTTATATCATAATATAGTAGTTGGCTACGGGGTGTGGCTCAGTTTGGTAGAGCGCTTGGCTGGGGGCCAAGAGGTCGCAGGTTCAAGTCCTGTCACTCCGACCATAACGGATATGGTAATTGATGCAATTGTGTCAATTGCCGTATCGTTTTTTTATGCCCGGAAAAACTGTAATGCAAGGTTTTCGGCTCCACAGATGAATCCGCATGCATCAGATGCAGGAGCAAGCAAATTCATGTTATGATACGAATGACCATATGCGTTTGTATAATAAAATCCGGCAACTCTATCGCAGGTTAAGGATGTGAAGCAACTTGCTATCATTTGATTTTACAATTTTGAATTTTATATATGACAATTGCCGCAATGATTTTTTGGATGTGCTAATGCCAACTATTTCAAAGCTTGGCGATGCGGGTATAGTTTGGATCATACTAACTATTACCCTACTGATTAGCCGCAAATATAGAAGGGCCGGTTTTGCCCTGCTGTTTGCCCTGATTTTGGATGTAACTGTCTGCAATATAATTTTGAAGCCCCTTGTTGCTCGGGTTCGTCCCTGTGACGTGAACACAACAGTACAGCTTCTTATCGCTCGCCCCACCGATTATTCTTTTCCATCCGGTCATACGGCTGCATCCTTCGCTGCGGTATCCTCACTGTATTTAAGTCAACAGTGGTTATGGAAGCCGGCACTTGTTCTTGCGATACTAATTTCGTTTTCAAGGCTATATCTTTATGTACATTACCCTACTGACATATTTGCGGGTATTATGCTCGGAATCATTGTGGGATATCTAGGCTACAAGCTCGTCGTGTTTAGCAAGAGTCTTTGTAACAAACGCAAGCAAGGGGATAGGTAGAATACCCCTGCACAATAATGTTCCGGCATAGGATTGTGGTTTTCAGATTATTTTGAATTATTTTCAAATTTCCCTTGCATATCAATAATTCTTCTGTTATACTTCTCATTAATATACAAAACGTTGATGGAGACAAAACTCTTTACAAAGCATTATCAGAGAGTCGGGAATGGTGAAAACCGACAATGCTAAAGAGCAATGATCACTCCGGAGTTTTGCAGGCGAAACAAGTAACTTGCAACGATTGGCCTCGTTATCGGCCTAGGTTTGCTAGAACCGACAGAGAGGCACATTAGTGCAATTAAGGTGGTACCGCGGAAAATCCGTCCTTGAAGTTTACTTCAAGGACGTTTTATTTTTTTGAAAGGAGGCAAAGGTCATGAAAGAAAAGAAAACTTTGACAAAGCAGGAATTGGATATGCTCAAGGGCTTCGACCCGAATGTTAACCATTTCGGCGCAGGCAGATTCTCTGAATAACAATATAGGGGAGGGTTATATGGAAGAAGACATTGACCTTATAATTAACACTTAAAAAGATCTGTTGCAAATGCAATGGGTCTTTTTATGTGTTAATTACTCGTTTCTTGAAAATATGCAAAAAACTTTTCTATAAATATGCAAAAACCTTTGACAATGTATATTCCTTAATGTAAAATAACACTTAAATAATTAAATATTACACTTATCCTGAGTGGTCGAGGGACTGGCCCTATGACGCCCGGCAACCAGTACATTATGTACATGGTGCTAAATCCAGCGGTATTTACCGGCAGATAAGAACTATTGGGGACAAACTTCTTTCTGTTGAAAGAGGTTTTTTTTATTTCCAGATGAAAAAGAGAGGAGTTTCAAATGTCTAACAAAAAATCGTATGAAGAAATTAACAAAAAAATCAAAGAGGGAAAGGCTGTCATTGTAAGCGCTGATGAAGTCCTTGATATAATAGCCGAAAAGGGAATCACCGAAGCGGCAAAGTATGTCGACGTTGTAACAACAGCCACCTTCGGTCCAATGTGCTCGACAGGCGCTTTTCTAAACTTCGGTCACGCTGACCCACCCATTCGAATGACTAGTGTCACTTTGAATGACGTGCCTGCATACGCCGGTTTGGCAGCTGTGGATGCCTATATCGGAGCAACGGAAACTTCAATATCTAAAGGTATTCACTACGGCGGCGCCCATGTCATCTGCGATCTTATTGACCGTAAAGAGGTTCGCCTCCAGGCCTCATCACCTGGGACGGATTGTTATCCTCGAAAAAGCATCGACACATGCATTACCTTGGACGACATCAATGAAGCTTATTTGTATAATCCGAGAAATGCCTATCAAAATTACAGCGCGGCTATAAATACCTCAGACCTGCCGCTTCACACCTATATGGGCATTTTAAAATCGAATATGGGCAACGTCCACTACTGCACCTCCGGCCAGTTGAGTCCCCTAATAAACGATCCCTATTACAGGACCATAGGCATCGGCACCAAGATTTTCCTTGCAGGTGCACAAGGCTTTGTTTCCTGGATGGGAACCCAATTTTGTTCCGGTCGAAGCAGACGAGAAAACGGTTTGCCCGACGCACCTGGGGGCACTCTAGCGGTCTCAGGCGATTTAAGATCCATGTCGACCGAATTTATTCAGCCTGCCGTATTCGAAGATTATGGCATTTCCATGTTCGTGGGCATCGGTATTCCAATTCCGATTCTTGACGCCGAGATGATGTCAAACGTTTCCATCACTGACAGGGACATATTCACCAACATCGAAGATTACAGCGTAAAGCGACGCGATAAACCTAGCCTTGGCACAGTCAGCTATGAAGAACTAAGAAGCGGTTTTGTAGAGATTCAGGGGAAGAAAATTCCGACAGCCCCCATCACAAGCCTGCATAAATCCAGACAAATCGCCGAACTGCTAAAACAGCAAATCAAAAACGGCGATTTTGAAATAACAAAACCTGTGGCGCAATTTCCGTTGACAAACACTCTGAACACTTTGGAAATAAAAAGAAAAGGGGATGCTTAAAATGAAAGAAAAATGGTTTTTAACATTCCCCCCCGAATTGACCGAGGAACCTGTCACATATACCCTCATCAAGAATTATGATTTAAGAATCAATATTCTCAGGGCGTCTATAGGTTTAAACGTAACGGGAAATCTACTCATTCTCATCGACGGAACCCCTAATGCAATATCCGAAGCCTTGACCTGGCTAAAAACTACCGGCATAAATGTCGACTCGGGAGATTCCCAAATTATTTGGAATGATGAACTTTGCGTTCATTGCGGCGCATGCACCGCAGTATGTCCAGCAAAAGCTCTGTCACTAGACCCGAAAACTTGGCTTTTAAGCTTTTCCCCCGAAAAGTGTCTGGCATGCGGACACTGCATCCCTGCTTGTCCTCTTGGAGCAATTACAAATCAAAAGAGGCGAGAGAATGTATGAGGAAAGAACTTATAGGCGAATGATGCAATCCGAAGGACTAAAAAATTTCACTGTTGTGGAAGGAGAATCGGACCTGCATGTTTCTGCCAATCGAAATCTTGAAAAAATCACCCGATCCACTCTTATAAATACGCGCAGGCAACTTTTGGAATATATAAAGCTACATCCCGATTTCCACCACAGTCTCGTGCCGATTAATGTCGATGCCATGGCTCCCCCTATCATTCATAGGATGGCAAAGGCCGCGAAAATCGCCAATGTAGGCCCAATGGCAGCCGTAGCAGGCGCGGTGGCTGAGTCTGTGGGAATTTCTTTGCTTCCATATTCAAAAGAAATCTTGGTGGAAAACGGAGGAGATTTGTTTATTAAAAGCGAAAGGACAAAAAAAGTGCTGATTCACGCCGGAGACTCTCCCTTTTCCGAAAAGCTGGCTCTTTCTATTAAACCTTCGAGTTTCCCATTGGGAATCTGCACTTCATCCGGCAAAATCGGACACTCTCTAAGTTTCGGCAATGCCGACGGGGTCGTTGCTATTTCTCAAAACATATGCCTTGCAGATGCAGCCGCCACGGCAATTGCAAATCGAGTGAAAACCAGTGACGACATAAAAAACGCCCTTTCATGGGGCAAAGCTCTTCCGGGCATATGCGGACTGCTAATTATCATTGACAATCAACTGGGTACATGGGGCGATCTCGTTTTGACTCGCCCCTGACGACAAAGGAGCATATCATGAAAATAAAAGACCTGTATATACAGAAGAAACCTGTTATTTCTTTTGAGATATTTCCACCTAAGAAAAACACGCCTATAGATACGGTCTATGATACAATTGAGGCGTTGAAAGACCTAAAGCCCGACTTTATAAGCGTAACCTACGGAGCCGGAGGCAGCACTGCAAGAACTACTTTAGAACTGGCCTCAACCATACGAAACAAATACAAAGTGGAAACTTTAGCCCATTTAACATGCGCCACATCGACAAAAAATGAAATAACCGATGTATTGAAGAATCTAAGCAAAAACGGCATTCAAAACATTCTCGCGCTCAGAGGCGACTTGCCGAGTGACAAGAATTTCAACTTCCCGAATCCCCTTCACTACAACCATGCCTCGGATTTAGTAACGCATATTCGCAATCATGGTGATTTCTGTGTAGGTGGAGCTGTCTATCCGGAAGGCCACACCGAATGTGAAAATATAGAAACTGACCTTGCTCATGTAAAAAGGAAGGTTGATTCCGGTACCGACTTTTTAATCAGCCAGCTCTTTTTTGACAATGAACTTTTTTATGATTTTCTAAACAAGGCCAGGCAGACAGGCATAGATGTTCCAATTTCAGCAGGAATACTCCCAGTTCTAAGCAAAGGCCAAATGGATCATATTATCAAACTCAGCGGATGCAATCTTCCACCCAAATTCACAAGAATTCTGGACAAGTATGAAGGCAATCCCGAAGCCCTAAAAGAGGCCGGGACCGCCTACGCAATCGAACAAATCATCGATTTGCTTTCATGGGGTGTAGACGGAATCCATTTGTACACAATGAATAAACCAAAAACGACACGTAAAATCATCGACAGCATCTCATCTATCAGGGATGCCTTAACCAAGGAGATTGCATGAATATCGACAAGCAAGAAATTAGAAGGTATCTCGGATATGGCAAGAAAATAGCCGATACTCAAACAGAAACCCTTATCGACCTTTGCCTTTTAAAATTCAAAAAACAAATAATGCCATTGCACGTTCATAGAACTTTCCCCCTACATTTAGAGAGGTCATCCGTAATAGTCAAAGCTGAAAATTTTGCACTTGAAGGCGAATCCATCAGAAATCATTTGGCCGATTCCAAATATTGCGTGATAATGGCCGCCACCCTGGGTCCTAAAATGGATAAATTAATCAGATACATAGGACGCACAGATTTGTCTGAAGCATTGGTCATGGATGCGGTGGCTACAACTGCTATTGAATCTTTCTGTGACGAAATAGAAAACTCCATAAGGCTGGATGCGGGGAAAAACAATTTGTTTGCAACCCATAGGTTTAGTCCCGGTTATGGAGACTTTCCTCTGACAATCCAGTCTTCACTTTTGCGGGTTCTCGATGCGCAGCGGAGTATCGGCCTTGCAACCACAGAAAATATGATACTGATTCCCCGCAAATCCGTAACTGCCATAATCGGACTTCAGGAAAAGCCTGCCGATGAGAAAATCCGTAATTGCAATGACTGCATGCCCGGACTTTCATGCCCATTCAAAAAGGAGGAAACACAAATTGAACACTCTTGAACTCCAAAACAAACTTGGAAAGGAATTCGTTTTCTTCGACGGAGCAATGGGCACAATGCTTCAAAAATCCGGTCTACCAGTAGGCGGACTACCCGAGGAATACAATTTCCTTCACCCGGAAATTATAGAAGACATACATCGGCAATACGCGGAAGCCGGAGCTGACATCATAACAACCAACACCTTCGGAGCCAACGAATTGAAGCTTGCCGAATCCAATTATTCAGTGGAGGAAATTATTCATCAAGCCATTGCTCTGGCTAAAAACAAATCCAACGGAAGCCTAGTAGCTTTAGATATCGGTCCTATCGGGCAGCTTCTCGAACCAATCGGCGATTTAAGTTTCGAAAGAGCCTACGATATCTTCAAGCGTCAAGTCCTTGCCGGGGTTTCCGGCGGCGCAGACCTGATACTCATCGAAACCGTCTCAGATCTTCATGAACTTAAGGCCGCAGTATTGGCCGCGCGCGAAAACTCAAATCTCCCAATTTTCGCGACAATGACATTTCAGCGTGACGGGAGAACCTTGACAGGAACCGATCCTTCTACAATGGCTCATGTAATAGGACGCCTTGGAGTTGCGGCTCTCGGAGTCAATTGTTCCCTGGGACCTTCGGAACTAAAACCCATCATAGAAGCCATGAGCAAAGCTACCGATGTGCCTATAATGGTCCAGCCGAATGCAGGACTCCCGAAGTTCCATAACGGAGTCACCTCTTTCGATATATCGGCGGATGATTTCGCCGAAGAAATGGCTTCTCTTGTAGCCGCCGGAGCTTCGGTATTAGGTGGTTGTTGCGGCTCTACACCTGAATTCATAATAAAAATGCAAAAGAAAGTCGCTACTCTTCGCCCTGTTTCCATAAAAGCGGAGAAAGCAACTGTTGTTTGTTCTTCAACTAAAACCGTTCAAATAGGCGAAGATCCCGTTCTTATAGGCGAAAGAATAAATCCCACAGGCAAGAAACTTTTCAAGGAAGCCCTAAAAAGAGGCGATTTCGACTATGTTGTGACAGAAGCGATTCTGCAAAAAGAGGCCGGTGCAGCCATTTTGGATGTCAACGTAGGCATACGCGAAATAGACGAGCGCGAAGCAATGATCAAGGCCATAAAGGAAATCCAAGACGTATTGGATACCCCTCTTCAAATAGACAGCACAAAGCCTGCGGTACTCGAGGCGGCTCTACGCATCTGCAATGGAAAACCCATTATCAACTCCGTAAGCGGAGAGGAAAATAGTCTGCGCACCATACTCCCACTAGCCAAGAAATACGGAGCATGCATATTGGGCCTGACTCTTGATGAAAAAGGAATCCCTAAAACGGCTGAAGATCGTATAAAAGTAGCCGATAAAATCATTCGTAGGGCTTTAAAAGCAGGTATCCCGAGAGAGGATATTCTCATAGACTGTTTGGTGCTCACAGCCTCGGCCCAGCAAAAGGAAGTTATTGAAACAATAAAAGCCGTCACAGAAATAAAGCGGCTTTTCGGTGTAAAAACAGTTTTGGGAATAAGCAATGTCTCCTTCGGACTGCCGGGAAGAGACCTTATAAACAGTACATTTTTGGCTATGGCTCTTTCAGCCGGACTTGATGCGCCCATAGTAGATCCATTATCGCCGGGTATTCAAAATATCGTAAAAACATATAGAGTACTCTCCGGTAAAGATGAAAATGCACGCGACTATCTGGCTTCCTTCACCGATGAGCCATCAATAGCACCTTCATCATCAGACATCTCCCAAAAATCGCTTAAGCAAATCATCTTGGAGGGCCATAAAGGCGCAGTCAAGGAAAAAACACTTGAAATGCTTCAAACTGTCGATGCAATGGAAATCGTCAATGACCATTTGATTCCGGCGCTTGACTATGTCGGTGAACAGTATGAAAAGCGGATTCTTTTTCTGCCCCAGCTGATTCGTTCGGCCGAAACCGTGAAGAGTTCTTTCGAGATTCTGCAAGAGCATCTATCAAAAGATGGTCGGCCTCGGTTAACCAAGGGACGCATTATTCTTGCCACAGTGAAGGGTGATGTGCATGATATCGGAAAAAATATTGTGAAGACGCTTCTTCAAAACTACGGCTTCGAAATACTCGATTTAGGAAAGAATATAACCCCGGAAGCAATTGTAGAAGAAGCCATAAAAAACGATATTAAATTAGTTGGACTCAGCGCCCTTATGACTACAACTGTAGATACGATGGCCGAAACCATCAAATTGCTTAATGAAAAACATCCATCCTGCCATACCTTCGTGGGCGGAGCCGTTCTAAGTCCGGAATTGTCCAGACAAATCGACGCCGACTATTATGGTAAGGATGCCCGTGCCGCAGTTTCAATCGCGCAAGATTTTTTTAAATAAGAATTGACTTAAACGTATTCCCGATATAGAATAGTAACAATATATTCGGAGGAATTTTTATGAAATACTTAAATGCGAACACAACTTCACAATTCAATACTTTCTTTTTTAGCTGGGGCTTTATATTTAGCGCCGGTTTCTTGACATGCAAATCGAAGTCATAAAAAAGAAAGAGTGAACCTTCCACATCAACAGCAATGGTTGCCGAGAAGACTCTTTTGAGTCTTCTTTTTTTTATTTGCCATAACCCCAAAATAGTAAAGGAGATTTTGCACATGAAAAACCCAGTCGTCCCAATCCTTCGCATCAAACAGATAGGCCATATTGGCGGAAAAGGTTCCTACAGTCACGAGGCTGCAAAACAATACTTCCCCGAAGATTTTTTCACTTCCTTTGACCATTTTGAAAATGTATTCAAGGCACTTGAAAATAAAACCATCGACTACGGCGTTGTCCCAATTGAAAATTCTTCGACCGGCGGAATCCGTGATGTATACGACCTTCTCATTAAGTGCAAACTTCACATAGTCGGCGAGGTTTATGTTAATATAGAACACCATCTGCTTGGACTTCCCGGTGCATCCCGAAAAGATATTCAAATGGTATGCTCTCACCCCCAAGGGCTCATGCAATCTTCCGAATTCATACGCATAAACGACTATGAAACGAAGCTATGCAAAGATACCGATTCTGCCGCCGCTTTCATCAAAGAAAATGGCAACCCATCTTTTGCCGCTATCGCTTCCGCATCAGCTGGTCGGATACATAATCTCAATGTCATCGAAAAAAGCATAAGCAATTTCAGCCACAACACAACGCGTTTTTTCGTTCTAAGCTCCAAGCCGATGACTCCATGTGAAAACGGTCTTACGAGTCTGGTCTTCACCACACGCCACGAACCAGGGTGCCTTTACAGCGCGCTAAAGCATCTGTCCGACTATGGAATCAACATGCTTCGGATAGAATCCCGACCAATGGAAAACAGACCATGGGAATACTATTTTTTTGTCGATATCGAAGGCTCGACTAAAGATAGCAAGGTGCAGTCCGCCTTGGCCCATCTCGAAAAGCATACGCTTTTTTTCCGCATACTCGGATCATACATAAATGGAAAGATAGAAATAGAAAGCTGCGGATAACCGCAGCTTCAAAATCATAGCATAAAATAATTTAATGCAAGATATATTATATACATTCCGAAAAGGATCATACCCTCAATTTTGTTAATTTCCTCGCCTTCTTTAGCTCTACTAGTAAATAGCCTAAAGGTAGTTAATATTACAAGCATTGCCGGAATCTGCAGCTTATAAAAAACAACCGGAACATCAAGTCCGCCCTTGGTAACAATGGCGGCACTTCCTATAACAAAAAGGACATTCAAGATGTCCGCTCCTACAACGTTGCCTATGGCGATTTCGCCATGGCCTTTCCTGACTGCAGTAACGCAAGTTACCAATTCCGGAAGGCTTGTCCCAAAGGCAACCAGGGTAGCAGCAATTATACCCTGCGGTATACCAATTCTTATTGCCGTTATCTCAACAGATGAAATAAGTATTTGAGAAGAAACAACAACCAATACCACTCCAATGAAAAGTTTTATGAGCACCATCGGCAATGAGACTTCTTCATCAGCTTTCAATTGTTCCATAGCTCCATGGGCCGTCCGTGACCAACGAATTGAAATAATAATATATGAAATCAACAGCAAAATAAAAATTCCGCCAACCATCTGACTTATATTTCCATTTCCCGTTCTGGAAAAAATCGGCAATGCAACGACTGCCAGTAGAAACCCTGCCAAAAGTTGCAATTTCCCCTGATGATTTACAACGCTCTTATCAACAGGAAGCCTCCCAAGCAATGCCGATATGCCTATTATCAATCCTGTGTCGGCTATGATTGAACCTATCGCATTACCAAGTGCCAAGTCGGGATTCCCTTTAACAGCCGCTAAAACCGATACTGTAGCCTCCGGCAATGTTGTTCCTAGGGATACTATCGTCGCTCCAATTATCATCTTTGGTATTCCCCAACGAACAGACAGGCTGACCGCTTCTTCTACCAATATATCGGCACCTTTACTCAGCAGCGCAAGTGAAATCGCTATGACTAAAAACAGAAGCAAAGTAGACCACTGGGTGAATAATTCATGTAATATTATATCCATGTCGGTTTCCCCTTACATATTTTCTTATAAACAAAAAAACACAGCAATCCAAATTGCTGAGTCTCACAAAACACTTTTGTCAGCAGAACCGGGATTTTCATCCGTGTTGACGACTCTGCCTCCCTTTCGGGACTGTTACTCCCTCACCATCTTAATTGTACACCATATAACACATTCGTCAATACCCTTTGTCTTAACAAATTTCCATGTTATTTTTATATGTTTGGTTCTTAGGCTACATCATTTTACTTGTTTTTAATGTTATTTTTTTAACATTATATTCTCCGCATTGTTATTCTTTTGCTTTAATTTAGGTAAAAAAGCACCTATGGATTTATTCCATAGGTGCTTTTTTTAGATTCAAACCCTAAAATATGCTTTTCTTTTACATTCTGAATTTTATTTCATCTCCATCAAGCTGATAGAAATGGTCAGGGAACACTCCCCTGTATACATTTCCCTTATTATCCGTAGCTCGGATCAGGAAAAACACCTCGCTTTTTTCTCGCGCATATCTATCTCCTGACTCCTGAGCTTGCAAATAATCGCTACAGGCTTCTCCCTCCAACATGTAAGTTCCGACAAACTGGTACAAATTTGTTTCTTCACCGGCGAACTCAGGCGTCGCCGGTATTTCATTCGTTATTTCTTCAATATTCTTTTTCTCATAGCCCTTGCCGCTTAAGAGGTCTATCGTATCAACCTTGGTCTCTCCTACGTAAACGTCCGCCTCTATGCTTTTAAAATCGATATCCCTTGCTAGGCCTGACAATTCACCCAGCACCTTGGGGTGAACAGACAAAAGAGTAACATAGAAATCGATTGTGCCTATGTCGGGATCATGGCTAAACTTAATGCTTGGCACCCTTCCATCTATCTCGACCATCCTATTTGCTATTCCTTTTAAATTAATCCCTGCGAGTTTCTCGGTCCTTGAGCCCGCTTCGTCAGTTCCCATAAGCTCGAATGAATAATTATCATCCGCAAGCTCAAGCTGCAGGCTATATGTCATTCCTTCGCTTTCAGGTATTTCGATTCTTTCGCTTTTGCCACCATCCTCTGATGTTGCAATGATGTAAAGTTCTTCCCCATTCTTCTTTTCATTGATCGTAAATGTCAGATCGGCTTCGAAATCAGAATAATCGTCGTTTGCTTTCGCGACCTCTATTTCCGACTCCCTCACCCAAAGAGCCTGCTTCTTCATTTCATCCGCAGCCTGGTAAACGCTTGAGCTTATGTTCATTATTTCGTTTGACATAGAGTTGCTCATGTTGTTAATTTGATTCCTGAGCTGCTCGATATCCGAAGCCATCCCGTAATTTTTAAATAAAGAAAAAACCAGCAGTACAACAATCAAAATATTTGTTTTTTTCATCCTTATCCCCTTTTCTTCATTTCTATATATTTTACCGTATTACTACTATAACATTTTTGATTTATTCACTGCCAAAAATAATCTTCAATCGACGTTTTCTTCCTTCAGCCTCTCCACAATTAGCAAATGTTGAACACTGGATGCTACGTCTTTAGGATAATATTCTCACCCAATTCAGGGATAATTGCCTCCACATGCCCTTCGAGCCTGTTTAAAAAACCTTCCAATTCCTCATGGTCAATTCCGTTCTCGCTGTCAAACTTATGCACCTTGTAATCAGACATTTTAATAGCCTCCTTTTATGTTTTAAACAAAAGCAAGACAATGCATAACCCTTAACGGGTATGCATTGTCTTGCTAAATAACGAAAATGCTGCTCTATCTTATAAAACTCATATATGTTTTACCTTCTTTTTCAGGCTCTATAATGTTTTTCTTGCCACTCTTCAAGACTTTCATTGTCCACGCCATGTTTTTACCCAATACTCTCATGATCTGTAGGCCCTCTTCGTCCTTAAGTGCATCTCCCGGCGCAGTACCGTGGATAACATTCCAATAATTCGAGGTCGGTACAATCATTTCAGCATAATTGATGTAATTATTCAGCTGATTGAATGCCGGAAGCCCACCGGAGCGCCTTACTGCGACTACCGATGCCCCAACCTTGTGTCTGAAAAGCCCTCCATTTTTGCTTGCTACATAAAAAGCCCTATCCAAGAACGATTTCATCGTCCCAGCAACTGCTGCATAATGTACCGGAGAGCCCAAAAGCATTCCATCCGCTTCCTTCATTTTCTGCACACATTCGTTTACACCGTCTTGGCCAAAAACGCATTTCTCGTCCTTGTTTTTGCCGCATTGCCCGCAAGCCGTACACCCTCTAATAACGCGGTTTCCAATATGGATAATTTCAGTTTCAATGCCTTCCTTCTCCAGCTCATCAGCAACGATTCTTAGCGCATAGTAGGTGTTACCTTCTTTATTGGGGCTGCCATTAATTGCAACTACTTTCATTTGTATTCCTCCATTTCATTTTTATATATTATAATCGTTTCTGATATGCATTAATAGATGTTTTCTCTCGCCGTTAAGTTTTCCTCTTGAAATAGTTCGATTTTATCCATGCCTTGTTTAATAAAAAAAACTAATTCTTGATGCGATCGGTCTTTTGCATTTCTCTCACTGCATATTTTTCTCGGCCTCGCTAATAAAGTTCCTAATGACATTGTAGCAGCATTTTCCAGTGGGATTGTTTTTTTCGCACTCGCAAGGTTTTCTCGACCCATTATAGTTAAGAATCTTTTCGATATCATTGGTTTTCAATTCCATCATGGCCTTCAAAATATCCTTGTCTGTGATATTCGAGCAATAACAGAGTATGACAGGCTGTGCATCCTTTTTAAACCAAACCGGGACTTTTAGCTGATCCTTTAGTATCTTGGATCCATCGCCAAAATATATTACGTCACAATCATGGGTTTTGCAAATATAATAATCTGAAAGTTTCACATCACTAGGGTTTTTCACCAGGCTCCTGACTGTTAAAAGGGATACAGGTTCTCCTCTTTTCCCGCAAACAGGACAACTTCTGTCCTCCAAACGCAAACTTATTATTTCAGACTGACAGCAATCGCATTGGCTCATAAAGCATCTCTCCTTATTGAAAATATTTGGATTGGCTAACCGGGCTTTCTAAAGTTCCATTGCCATTATAAAAAATCCGCAAAAGCTTGCATTGTCCACCCTCAAGGATTCGTCCATCTCCTTTTTCATTTCATTTATCTGCCGCCTGTATTCTCTATAAAATTCGTAACTTGGTTGCGGTTTGTACTCGACGCCCTCAAGCTCGAAATATTTAATTACCCCTTTTGTCGTTGTCGGTTTGATGAAAACCTCTTCTGAAGGATTTGAATAAAGAAGGCAAACTGTCAGTATGGTCCACTTGGCCATCTTGTATTTTTGCAAAATATCGAGCATTTTATTGAATCCCTTTTCCTGGTCGCCATGAAGAAGTTCATCCATGCTGCCACTTAACTTAATCTTCTCATCATCGCTCATATCTCTAACAATATCCCTGAACCTGGTTTTCTCAAATATCGATACCATGGAAGCTCCTGCCACAATTTTCTGTATCGCTTCGACGGCTGCAATTGGATCCTTAAAACTATCACTCGAAAGAGATCTTTTCGTCATTTCAATCATCTTTTCAATCTTGTGTTTCTTTGCGATCTCAAGCATTTCCGGATTGGAAAATCCGCCGGGATATTGCATCAAAAACCTATCTTCCGCCAACCTCAATTTTTCAATATTCATTTATCAATCTCCCTATGTCGGATTCGTCATTATCCGCCGCCTATTTGCTTGCTCTACTTATTTTATCATTTCATGCGAGAATAATCCAATTCGAGACAATTGCTATACGGCTTCAAAACGCCTCTCCCGTTTGAACGAAATTACGACCTTGAACAAATCACCATCTACTAAAACCTTAAAGTTTCCTCCGCATACTCTTGTGAAACTTTCAGCTATGGAAAGCCCCAATCCGCTCCCTTCAGATGTTCGAGACTTGTCTCCACGGCTAAACCGCTGAAGAATCTCGTCTTCTGTGAAGTTCATCTCATAGCTCGCCGTATTTTTGATTGTTGCTACTACGTTTTCGCCATCCACTTGGAGATTCATGTAAATCCGTGAACCTTCAAGCGAATACTTCAGAGCGTTGTCCAATACGTTTTGGAACACCCTGTAGAGCTTCTTTCCGTCGGAAAAAATCATGATAGGCTCATCCGGCAGCTCAGTCTTAATTTGGATTCCTGATTTTTCTACTTCGTCTTCCATGTCCCCCAAGGTTTGCTCAATCAATTTCTTTATGTCGAGGGTTTCCATTTCCATCGAAATGTCCCCGCTGCTGCTCTTAGCCAGATCGAAAAGGTCAGACACGATGTTCTTGAGTCTGTTTGTTTTCTCCGAAAGTATCTGGACATAGTCCCTGGCAGAAGGGGACAAATCCTCTTCCTTGAACAAAAGATCCACATAACTTATCATAGACGTCAAGGGCGTTTTTAAATCATGGGAGACATTTGTAACCAAGGCGATTTTCATTCGTTCTGCCTTCATCTGTTCACCCATGCTCTCGTCGAAGCCCTTGTTGATATCAATAAAGGTTTTATTGGTGCCCTTTATATACCAATAGACTATCATCATCTCTAAAACCGGAGGCAATACGACAAGCGGCAGTACACCCAGAAACAGAAACACGAAGGTCAGAAAAACCATGGCTGCGCTCGCTACTATGAAAACCCACTGACGTTTGAAAAGCGACGCGGTAAGTGTATTTCCTTTGAAGCGCCTTCCGTCGAATAGGCTCTTGAAGAAATCATAAATCGTCATGGCCGCCACATAGACGAAGCTGTGCTTAATAAGTTTTCCGGCTTTCATCTTTCTTGCCAAGGATAGGAGAATGACTCCGCAAAGAGCCGTCGCTAGCGCCGTGGCCGCTCCTACCGTGGCCATTGAAAAAAACTGCGATGCGCCAAGCCCGTCGAATACTGATCCACGCCTCATGAAGGCAAATTCATCAATGGAAATTATCCACAGCAAGATTATCGGTACGAACAATGCAAGCAAAATATCGGAATAAATGCTGTCAATTTTCGCCATATGCAGTTCTCTGTCGCCCGGCTTTCTGCCAGTTGTCCAAACAAGAAAAACAATGAGCAAAAGCGCCAATGTCGCGCTCGCTGCAATTCTTAAAACGAGTGGCTTTAGAACGGTCCTGTTTTCTTCCCAATTCAGTTGCTTTTCCCCTATGAATTCATCCGTAAATGCCACATAGGCTACTGCGTCGGAATCGGAAATTCCGTCTGTATACCCGTATGTCTGAAGTTGCATATTCAAATTCTCTCCATCATACCACTCTCCATTTTCAAGATAATAGAAGGTTTCATCGTAATACTCATAAAACTCCCTGTCCTGACGGGATATATTGCCGAATGATTTTTCGCCGTCTGTAGCATAATAGATAAAGCCGGGCTCGCTTTCCACTTCCCCGCCTTCCGCAATCATCCTTGATACTCTATACAAGGAATTTTGAACATCGCCGAAATAGTATTCTTCACTGTCTATGTACCTGTCCACAACAAGGCATTCAAGATTCCCGTTAAAGTACTCACCGTATTGGATTTGAACAGCTATGGCCGCAAGCGCCAAAACAACGATGACAAAGGCCAGAAATTTCATGCCTCCGTGAGTGCTAATTTTTCTCAATTTTGTATCCAATGCCCCACACCACCTTTAAATAGTTTGGCTCTTTGGGATTGATTTCAATCTTTTCACGGATACGCCTTATATGTACCATCACTGTGTTCTCAACCGAATACGGAGTCGCTTTCCATACACGCTCGTAAATCTTTTCGGCTGAAAAAACTATGCCCTTGTTTTTCATCAGGAGTTCAAGTATTTGAAACTCCTTGGCCGTAAGATGCACATCCTCTCCGTCAACCTTAAGCTGCTTTGCGTCCGTATCAAGGCAAAGCCCGCCCACAACGATTTGCGATGAGCAATTGACACTTTCCATGTCTCCAAGGTGCATGTAGCGCCTAAGCTGACTATTGACCCTTGCAACGAGTTCCTGTGGATTGAAAGGCTTCGTGACGTAGTCGTCGGCCCCCATTGAAAGCCCGAGTATCTTGTCGCTGTCCTCGGATTTTGCCGAGAGTATTATTATGGGTATGTTCTTGCTTTCGCGAATCTTGAGCGTTGCTGAAAGCCCGTCAAGTTTCGGCATCATTACATCCATTAAAATAAGCTGTATATTGCCCGAAACAAGGGCTCCCAAAGCTTCAAGGCCATTATAGGCCTTTACCACTTCATAGCCTTCCCTCTCCAACAGTTTTTCTATTGCTCCCGCTATTTCTCTATCATCGTCAACCACGAGAATTCTTGCATCTTCCATTTTGGCGTATCCCCCTTCCCTAAAGCCTTACTCTATACGATAGTGCATAAATCTTAAAATAATCTCGACTAGTTTCTTACGATTTTCTTAATAATCAATCAAGATCCTGAATGCTCATCTTCTTAAGTTCATCGCTGTTCTTTTCCTTTACCTTTGCTCTGCACGCCAGATATATGACATAGTTTATAGCTGCCGGTATAGACATCTTCTTATGGATAATGATTCCAATTATGGAAATCTAATAAAATAATACCATTATGCACAACCGAATCAAACAACATATCCCGCAGAAAAGCCAAAAAGCCGAAGGTTTCTTGGCCTATTCATCTACTACTTCTTATATAAAACCTTATTTTCCTTCAAAAGTTTTTCTTCCCATATCATTTCAAGCAATGTTAGGTCATCACCATAATCTGTTTTGGATTCATCCTTGTCATATTCAAGTCTTTCAAGTATTTTTACTGAAAACCCTTCTTTCCCATATTCCTTCCATTCCTTTTGCAATTCTCTATTCTGGTGATTTCCAGATCCCAGTTTAAATAAATCGCCATTCATTGTGCCCTTCAAATCGTTTGTTGCCTTAATATAGCACTTATCCTTGATAAGCGACTTGATTTCAAAAATCCCCATGGGCTTTTTCATAAGCTTGTACTGCATTTTCAATTCTTTTCTTCTATCCATTTCTAATAGCCCAGCTCCCTGAGTACCCCACTCAATGTTTTCATGCGCTCTGCAAGAATTTCGTCGTCATTGCTTAATGCCTGATTGAAAAGCTTTATGTCCTCGTTTATTTTTTCATTGTCTGTACAAATAGCCACGTTCATTGCATCTCCTTGAAGTCCAATCCTATCAATGGTTGGATTTTCCGTATCATAAAGCTTTTCATATCTGTAAGCTTCCTTGAAATGAAGCTTACTTCTGCATATCAGAATAGCCAAATCAAGAGCTCTGTGAAGCGGCATTTCCTCCGACTGCCTAGACCATTTTTCTCCTGTATGTCTCCAAACCTTGGCCGAAATATCCACTTTGCCCCTGTCGTTCCATTGCGCTAATCCCAAAGAAAGTCCCTTTGCATCGGAATCATATGCCTTTCTTCCATCCACATTATCATAATTTTCCGAAATAATAACCGGCTTGTGTTTTAAAGTTGTAGGTATTTTCATAATTTTCTCCTCCTGAATAATTATTTGCATAGCGCGAAAATCATCTATTCCTTTTTATTATTTACTAGTTTACTAAATTACTGCTTTCAATCACATTGTACGATAACTTTATCAATATGTAAAGTAATAGCATTTAGAAAGAATGCACATGCCTATTCGGGCATGCGCATTCTTTCTAAATGCTATTAGTCAACTGCAATATATAGATAGACTTTTTATAGATATGTATAAGTCTTAATCATTTCACCAATTGTATTATCATTATTATTGCAGCCAAAAGATTGGTGATTGCAAATATTTTTTTTAGATTTCCAGGTTTGCTTTTTATTGCGCATTTGCTGCCAATCAGGCCGCCAACAACTGCTGCTATTGTTAGAGGAACTGCAAATTGCGGATTGAAATTGCCGCTTACATTCTGTCCCATAAATCCCATAAAGGCAGTAGCCGCAACCATTGCGGAAGAAGTCCCTACTGCTATTTCCATTGGAATTCCACAAAGCATCACCATGAGCGGAATCTTGAAAACCCCTCCTGAAATTCCTATTGCACCTGAAACAAGTCCAACAAGCGCTGTGATTGGCAGAGTAAGCCATAGATTCACAGTGTAATTATAATTCTTAAAAGATCTATTCCAATATCCGAACCTTTTAACCTTATCTATTGGCTTCTCCTTGACCGATATAAACATGAAACAGGAAACTGCCACAAGAACTGCAACAAATACAATTTCCAGCAGTTCCCCATCAATATTTCCGGCATAATATCCTCCCACAAACGCCATTATTGCTGTTGGAGGATCGATGACAAGAGCCAATTTCCAATCAATTTTCTTGTGTTTATTAAAAACCGTCATTGCTGTAACGGATGTCGCCATCATTATTAGCTGCGACGTAGTAGCTGCTTCATGCATGGCAACTCCAAAAATAAGCATCACAAGCACATAAAAAGTGCCTCCGCCTTTCCCCACCATTGACATCACAATTGCAATAACAAATACTACTAAACTCATTAACAAGGCTTGATTCATTTCAATCATCTCTCTCAACATTATTAATACTAATTACCACAACTTAATAAGCATATCATATTCACTCATTTGTTTTTCATTATTTTCAAAACACCTTCCAGTATCGCTGCGGGGGAAGGAGGACATCCAGGAATATGAATATCTACAGGAATAACTTCATCAACTCGCTGAATCACTGAATATCCATCTTTATAAATCCCTCCATCATAGGAGCATGCACCAAGAGCAATTACTATTTTAGGATTCGGAATGGCTTCGTATGCTTTTATAAGCGCTTCCTTCATGTTGATTGAAAGGGCTCCACTTACGATTAATCCATCGGCATGTCTTGGAGATGCCGCAATATGGATTCCATACCTGGACATATCGTAATAAGTGTTCCCGATCGCGGACAATTCAAGAAAGCATCCATTGCATGATCCTACATCGACGGCTCGTAGTGTAAGCGAGCGCTGAAATGTAGAATAAACCTCTCGCCTGATTTTTTCTCTAAGCTCTTCAATGGCGGATATTTTGTAATCATGTGTCATTTCCAAAGAATCATTCGGACAAACATCGATACACAATTTGCAAAATATGCATTTTCTGCTGTCCATTTCAAGTTTTCCATCCATTATTGATATGGCATTTACGGGACATTCTTTTTCGCACAAACCGCAAAGATTGCATGTCTCGCTATCCACTTCTATTCTTCCGTAACTATAAACATTTTCACCTAGTGGGTCTTTAATAGTCTCAATACCATTCTTGATTCTATCCAAAATCAATTTCACTGTTTCCACCTACCTGTCGTTTTCCGAATAAGACATGTTGAAACTTTTATTGCATAACGGGAAATCGGGCACTATCTCGTCCAATACAGCTATTGTAAGACCCTTCCAATTTGTAAATGATGGAGTCTTGAAATAGATCCTGTCAAACTTGTTGTTTTCGCCCATTTTACCATATACCATCAACTCACCCTTGGCCGTCTCAACTATAGATATAGCTTCCATTCCTTTTTCAAGCTCTATAATCGGCCTATTTTTCTTAATTTCATTATCGATATTACTCAAAGCCATTTCAATAAATTTAAATGCATCATCTATTTCAGCAATTTTAAGCTTGTACCGTTCAAAAACTCCTCCGATATGCTCTATATTATTCGTTTTTTTTATGTCGCCATATATTTCATAAGGAAAGCTTTTTCTTACATCATAATCCACACCTGACGCTCTCCCTACAACCCCTGTCATCATCAGTTTCTTAGCAATATTGTTCTTTACAATTCCGGTATTTTCAACCCTGTCAAGAAAGGTGAAAGACTCCAAGGTTACATCTGCAATCAACTTTATCCTATTCCGTATGCCGCCTAGAGTATCTAATATATTTCTTTTATTCTCTTGACTGAAATCAATATTGCTTCCCATTGGGACTATCGAATTCCTTGCATATCTACTGCCTGTCACGCGCTCAATCAGTTGCTTTATGATTTCCGCAATGTAACTTAGTTTCTTCGCCGGATAGCTGAAACCCACATCTACACATATGCCTGATACATCTTGCAAAAAATTATACAGTCTTTCTAGTTCTAGCAGCGCCACCCTCAAGGATTGGATTTCTCTTGAAACCTTGAAATTCAGCATTTTCTCTATCAGCAAAGCATATGCTTCGCCGTAAGCCAAAGTTGATTCGCATGCTACTCTTTCAAACAGAAGGTTTAATTTGTTTGCATCGATATTTTCAGCTATTTTTTCTATGCCTCTATGCTTATAATTCAATCTTATCTCCAGATTTTCAATGTCTTCTCCTATAACACTGAACCTGAAATGCCCCGGTTCGATAATCCCTGCATGTATAGGCCCTACAGGTATCTGAAATGCATCATTGCCTACTATCCTTTTAAATTCATAGTTTGGAATTTCATGATTCTCCTTTATTTTCCCCTTGTAAGGAAATCCTTTTCTTAACGGAAAAGCTTTCGCGTCCCAGATTTCATGTTTAACCGAATGCCTCACATCGCTTCCACCATCTATGCTTAATCCGAATAAATCGGATATCTCTCTCTCAAATAGATGCGCCTGGCTGAAGGTGTTTTGCATCGACACTAAAATATCGACAGTCGTATAAGTCAATATTACAAAATAACTTTCTTTACTGTTTGTGAAAACGATGCTGATTTTAAATTTGTCTTCTTTGCCTGTGTCCATGCAGAATTCCGCAATGAATTTCAATTTATATTGGTTCTTCAACAATACAGCAATAGGCTCTATGTTAGATTGGCTGCAATCGACATAAAGCTCATTAAGATTGTTGATTCTACTTTCTTCGCATCTGTATTTGCCAAGTTCCTCTTTCAACTCATCGATTCTCACAGCTTCACGTCCTCGGATATTTTATTTGAATCCTGATTTACTTAATTGATCAAATTCAAAACGTTGTTTATTATGGGATTGATTTGACTTTGGGAAAGACTAATATAGAATATCACGGTTAAGGTCGCAATCAACGGTACTAAGTTCTTTTTATCCATGCCGCTTCTTTCAGCCGGAATATCGCCCGATTCGAATACCATTCTAATAAACACGTTGATGAAACCTGCGAATACAATCAACAGGCAAAAAAGATATGCTCCGGCCAAAAAATAATTGCCGCCGGAAATCATGCTTATCAAAATACTGTACTCGCTGATAAATGATGCGAATGGCGGCACTCCCGTAATAACAAGCACTCCAAGTATCAGCATAAGAGCATTTATTGGCATTACTTTTATAAGATTCCTTACTTTTTCGATTCTTTTCGTGCCATATACATTTAGAATATTCCCTGAAACCAAGAACAGCAACGTCTTCCCGAAGGCATGGATTATCGAGTGAAGAATCGCTCCATATATCGCCAGATTCGAACCTATTCCAATCCCGATGGCAATGATCCCCATGTTTTCAACCGATGAGAATGCCAAAAGCCTTTTATAATTCTTCTGCTTCAATATGCTAAATGATGATACAAACAATGAAATGAATCCGAATATCATGAATAATTGTCTGGAATTTTCAAGTCCGGGGACATTTTTCAGAATCATATGAAACCTAATTATGTAGTAGAGCGCCAGATTAAGCAACACACCAGACATCATGGCGCTGATTGGCGATGGCGATTCGCTGTGGGCATCCGGTAGCCACGTGTGCATGGGTGCTAGTCCCGCTTTTGTTGCAATGCCTATGAACACAAATGCAAATGCATATTTCGCAATATCCGGATTGACAATGTCCGGATTCATTGCCAAGTAATTCCAGTTAATCATCGCATATGATGCATTTTCTATCGAAAACAGGAAAAAGATTATTCCTATCAATCCAAGTGCAATCCCGACTGAACAAATTATTATGTATTTCCATGCAGCTTCCAACGACAATTCATGCCTGTTGAATCCTATTAGAAACGCCGTCGAAAGGGTTGTCGCTTCTAGCCCCATCCACATCAATAGAATATTGGCCGAAAGAACCACAACCAGCATTGACAGTATGAACAGGTTGAACAGAAAATAATAAATCTTCGCATAGAAGGCATCTATTTTCTTTTCTTCGATTTCATGATTGATGTATCCACGTGAGTATAGTGAAACTATTAGGGATACTGTGGAAATGAGCACAAGCTGAATATAATTCAGACTATCAACAACAATCATTCCATTCATCAAGGAATATACACCATTGTTTTTCATAAGCGGATATAGTTTTAAGGCCGCCGCTACGAGAAAAAATAAAGACAAGGTGGTCATGTATGAAATTAAGTTGATTTTCCTGCTACATGATATAAAAATCAAAATTGCTGCCGCCGATATCAGATAACATATTATCATTTTATTATTCTACTCCTTAAGTTCGGTAAGAAAATCAGTATTTATGGTATCAAAAGTTTTGTTTATATGAAATATTATAACGCCCATGATCAACGCAAGAATCAACACCTCTAGCGCCATTCCCGCTTCCAATATCAATGGTATCTGCACGGCCGAAATTTCAAACAATATGATTCCGTTTTCGATAATCAAGAATCCAAACATCTGGGTGATGGCCTTTTTTCTCCCTATCATAACGGTAGCACCAATCAACACCAGAAAAATACCGGTTTGAAAATATAAATTGCCGGTTCTTCCGAAAAATGAAGAGATGATTATTATGTATACACTCGATAGAATGAAAGAATAGTAGCCATTGATGATAAGATTCAATTCTCTGTTCACTTTTAACGTCTTGATGGATTTATTAATGATATACGGTATTGCGATGACCTTGATTATTAACGTTATCAAAGCCAAGATATAGTAATGGTTTTCATGATACGAAAAACCCAAGTTAATGCATAGAACCGCTATTGCAAAAGACTGAAACGCGAAGCTTGAAATTAATATCTTCATTCTGCTTGTTCCTGATATAAGTATGCCTGTTATTATTATGATTGATAAAAATAATTGCGCCAAAAGTATGCCCCCTTAATTAATGAACCGACTGAAAGATATCGCAGCGATGATTAATGAAAATGATACTGCTATCAGATCCGGTGCTCGAAAAAGCCTTGATTTAGCTATAAGAACCTCTATAATCGCAATGACAAACAATATAATGAATACCTTTGCCAAGAACAATATCGCCGCCTCAGCTATCAACAAAAGCGACAGGGATGTCGCTATCCCAATCGGAAAAAATATATTGACTATCATAGCAATGAATATGGTGAATTTTATCATTGATGCCAATTCAACCAATGCTAGATCTCTGCCTGAAAGATCCAATACCATGGCCTCGTGAATCATGGTAAGCTCCAAATGCGTTTCGGGATTATCAATCGGCAATCTCGCATTTTCAACTACCAACACGATAAAAAAAGATACGAATGCCAGTATATCGCCTACTGAAAGCGATATTGCCAGAGAATTTTTTGCAGATATTTCGAATATGTTGAATGTTTCGTATTGAAAATACAGAAACATTATTATCAGAAACATCACAGGTTCGGCAAGCATTGACAAGAACAATTCCCTGCTTGTACCCATTCCGCCGAATGTAGATGATGAATCAAGTCCAAACAATGTGTTAAACAGCTTGATGCCTCCAAGTAGAAAAACAATCACAATCAAATTACCGACAAGGCTGCTTGCGCCGCAGAAAAAGACCGGAATCATGAATGCGCAGGTCAAGGATATGGATATCGCTAACAATGGCCCGATTTCTGTAATGAAAGAACTTTTGCCGGATCTGATTGTCTCTTTATTAAAAAGCTTTACAAGGTCATAGTAGACTTGAAAAACGCCAGGGCCCTTATAGCCACGCATGAAAGCCTTCATCTTTTTCAAAATCCCCGAAAAAATCGGCGATAGCAATATTAGAATTATTCCCTGTAAAATATTAAACAAATAATAGTTCAAATAACTTCCTCCAATCTAAAAACCCTTTGAACCAATGCATGCCTGATTGTAAAATCCAGATCCAAGCAGCCTCCGATTTCCATCACTTATCCAAATCTATACACTCCTAAAAGCGTCGCTCCCAAGGCAATGAATATGTATAAAACATAGACCCTTACCTTTCCAAGATGAATTCTTACAATCTTTCCCGCCAAATAATTCGTAAACCTGACAATTGGAATATATGCCTTCTTCTCGAAAACATCGTAGACCTGGTCATCGATATAGATAAGAGAAGTGACTTTTACACGCTTCGAATATCCCTGGACTTTTGCAAACAATCGCGTCTGCGGCTGTGACAATGCATTTGCCGTATACTGCATCCTGCCCGTCTGGTTAACGAACCCGCAACCCCATGTGTCTCCATAGGAAATAGTGCCTTTTCTTGCTTTAACCAACGGTTTCACAATAAGAAACGTCGTCAGCAATATGCCTGCAACTATCGATATTTCATAATTAACCGCGATTATTGGAATATTAATATCCGTTCCTATGTATAGAATCGACATAGAATGCAATAAACTATTTACTATCAATGGTGAAAAGACACCGAAAAGAACGCATTGGGCAGCCAGTATTCCCATTCCGATTTTCATTGTCATAGGTATTTTATGTATGCTTTCAGCTTTTGCGCTTCTGGGAGACCCCAGATATGTAATTCCGAAACTCTTTATTGCCGCGTATAAGGCCCCTCCGCCGGTCAATGCGATGATTGCTCCTGAAATCATTAAAATCCCAGCAACCCAACTGTCCGGAACTTTTGACACTCCCAGTATGAAGCTTTTCAAAATCAACATTTCACTCGCAAACCCATTCAAAGGCGGAATTGCCGATATTGATAGGGTGCCAATAAAAGCTGCTATAGTTGCGAATTTCATTTTGCCGTATAATCCACCTAATTCATTCATGTTTTTCGTACCGGTTGCGAATAAAACACTTCCCGCGCTTGCAAACAGCAAGCTCTTAAAAACGGCGTGGTTTAAAATGTGAAACAGCGCAGCCACCAGGCTCAAAAGAGAAAGACTGTTCAATCCATAATGCTTGAATACAAAAGACAATCCTATCGTTGCCAGGATCATTCCTATGTTTTCCGCGCTTGAATACGCGAGCAGTTTTTTTATATCCTTTTGAACCAATGCATTTAAAATTGAAAAAATTGCCGTTACAGCACCGATTACGCAAAGCACCAAAGACAAATTCAGCGGAAGCCCATCTACAAAAAAATACAGCACACGTATAAGCCCATACAAAGCAACCTTAAGCATCACACCCGACATAAGCGCCGAAGCATTTGACGGAGCACACGGATGGGCTTTAGGCAACCATGCATGGAGGGGAACAAAACCGGCCTTGGCTCCAAACCCAATGAGAGCCAAAATGAAAATAACCGCAACTCCGTGTTCTGTTATCTTGTAAGAGAATTGCCCAATTTCATTGAAGTCCATGCTTCCTGTGTATTTATATAAAAATGCAAACATAGCCATCAAGAAGAATCCGCTTATGTGCGTCATTATCAAATACATGATTCCCGAATTGATGTTCATTTGATTCTTGTATTCATAAATGACCAAAAAGAACGAACTAACACTCATCACTTCCCAAAAAACGATAAATGTCATGCTGTCCTTAGAGATAACGACCAAAACCATTGAAACAATGAAAACTAATGTCATTATCAGATTGTATCCAACAGAATATGTGCCTTTGTATTCCTTTAGATATCCCAATGAATAAATAAGTATCGGAATGGACACCAGTATAATAGTCGCAGCAAAAAATATTGATAGATTATCAATCATAATTCCATTTTGAAATAGTATCGAAAGCAAATAATCATCTCCTGGAAAAAAACAAATTATTATACATAATTCCGTATATGGAGCATTGTGAAACAAACCCCACCGACTAGTATATACCTAGTTTTAATAATCTCAAGATAAAATTTCGCATATTCATTAATTTGGAAATAGTTGCAGTTTATCGAATTTTCTGTTTTTATTCTCATAATAAAAACCCCCCAAACAAATGGAGGGATTCACTTTGCTATATTCTTATATTAACCTAAATGTATTGCATCTAAGCCTTTTAAAAATCCCTTGGCAAAAGCATCACTGCACTTTTTATAATGCTTATGTCCTTCTTTCCTAAACAAGGGACTTAATTCTCCCTTTGTTGCATTAACACCAGCCGCTTTAAATATATCTATCATGTCATCAGCTGTTAACGATAATGCGATTTTCAATTTTTTCAGCATAACATTATTAACGCTTCTATCGTCCTTTATGGCAAGTACCGATTTGGGGGGTTCCCCAGACAGGGATTTCTTTTCTCCTCTTTTAAAAATAATAAAGCCATTCAAAAACGACTCCAAGGAAAAATTGTCGCATTCTAAATCATATTTCTTTTCCTCAGTATCATTGCGACCACCGTCTGATGATTCTACAAACATCATTCTAACTTCTTCGTCAATCGCGCTACTTCCACCAAGCGTGAATATTTCTGCAATGTCTTCATTTTTTATATCTAAGGCATCTCTTAGTCGGATTAAAATTTCATTATTATTCATATGCAAACCTCCCGAACATCTTTATTAAGTGTCATCGTAAAACCCCCTGCTTTAGCTGTGGGGATATAAGGCAACGGTCTTGAGTTTTCCCCATAAACTAGTATACTATAAGTAGAACATATGTTTGCGAGGTGTTACTATGAGAACAGTCAAAATTAAACTTCAACCTACAAAATTTCAAGAACAAAAGCTTGTTGAAATCTCCAGTCTGTTCATTGAGGCTATCAATCATGCTGTCAGTGAAATGATTGAAGTTGGGCATTTTTTGAAAATTTCTT
>JAENWJ010000019.1 GCA_016649995.1 Peptostreptococcaceae bacterium | reverse complement strand
ACGCTGTTCTTTGTCATGAAGTTTCTTGATTGCTTTGAGGTTTTTCAATTGTCCAAGTTTCTTTCTGACTGCTCTAAAACGCCGCTTGAAAAACTTATTTTCATGCCCGTTGCCAAAGAACTTGACCTTGCCATCAGATGTTTTAGCTACTGCGGGAACTTTGAGGCCTAAATCAACGCCCATGATGACGTCAGATTCAACGGGTGTAGGAGATTCTTCATCAACTGCAATTTGTGCAATCCATTTGCCGGATTTCTGGGTGATGCGAAGCATACCAAGCTTAGCAGCATCTTCAATTAAAGTTTTTTGATAATCATTAAAGATGGCTTTAACTTTAATTCGCTTGGACTTGTTGCTAATCAAAACAGGAAACTCGAGTGCATTTTCCTTGATTCGATAGTTTTGATTGTTCCAAAGACACACTGGTTTTTTCAAAACAGGAACAACCCCAAGCTTCTTTGATTTCCGATAGACACTTTTGGCATCACGAATCGCTTGATTTTTAATCGCACTTGGCATAAGGGCATTAACATCTTTCGACGTGAGTTTAAGCACATTTTTAGCATCAACCATTTCAGAAACAGTTTCATTAACTGTTTTGATGTAGGTTTTGCTAATCGAAATCAGTAGTTTTTCTTGTTCAATTGTAGGCAATAACTTGATTTTAACCGTTCTCATAGTGATACCTCGCAAACGTTTGTTCTACTTGAATTATACTAGATTATGGAAAGAATATCAAGACCGTCGCCTTTCATCCCCATAGCTAAAGCAAGGGGCTTTTCAGCGACAGTTGGTAAATAAATCAATTGGAGGCTTCAAAATGCATAAATTCGCTCATGTAGGCATCAGTGCAAAAGACATGGAAGAGTCAATTAAATTCTATACAGAAATTCTGAAGTGCAAAATTTTAGAAGACAGAACCCATCCTGGCATGCGTCTTGTTTTCCTTGACGCAGGTGGAACCGTAGTCGAGCTTGTCTATAGAGAAGAAAACTGCGTACTTCCTGACGGACCTGTCAACCACATGGCCTTCGATGTTGAAAACCTTGACAGCGAAATTGAATTCCTTAAAAAAAGCAACATTTCCCTCCTCGGAAATCCAAAAACCGTAGGCAAATCAAGAATCATATTTTTTAAAGGCCCAAACGGCGAGAAGATAGAGTTCTCAGAACACCTATAGAAATATTTCCTTTCTCTTTACCTACAACTTGTCAAAAGCCAATCACTATGCTAAAGTATGTTAGAAGACAGTTCGCAAGCCTCCTGTCTATAAACAAAACTACGGCATACAATGAAGTGAATCTCGCTCTATTGACTATGTCGCCGTCTTTTCTCGGAAAAGGCGGCTTGTTAAGGCTTGCTGATATTAATACCATATTGGGAGGTTTTTTTATGAAATCAATAGTCAATACCCGTTTCATCGCAAGAACAGCAATCATAGCCGCTCTTTACGCAGGCCTGACAATCGGACTGGCTCCAATCAGCTACATGGCAATCCAATTTCGGTTATCGGAAATTTTGACGCTCTTGGTCTTTGTCAACCCGATTTTCGCTCCAGGCCTAGTTCTTGGGACAGTAATTGCCAACCTGTTCAGTCCTCTCGGTATGATTGATGTAATTTTCGGAACCATCGCAACTATTTTGAGTGTTCGCTACATGATTATCTCAAAAAACATTTGGATGGCATCGCTCTTTCCAACCATATTCAATGGAATAATAATAGGCGCAGAATTGCATTTCGTATACGCCTTGCCCTTGGTGCTGACAATGCTGCAGGTTGCTGTAGGCGAATTCGTTGTCGTTACCGTCATTGGAGTGCCTCTTGTAAAACTGCTCCTTAAAAACAAGGCATTCATGGAAAGCATCGAAAACTGATTGCAATGCACGCAAAAGACCCTTCAGCCAAAATGGCCGAAGGGTCTTTGTATATAAACAATATAATTTTGATGCTAGGCGCAGTGAGCAAGCGGGTCTTCATATCAATAGCCATCCGGCTAAAGTCCCTGATTGTGAAACATCGCCCGATTCTTGCTTTTCACAGCTTTGGATAAAGCCAAACCGTTAGAAATTCACTTTGGCCTTGGCCCGATGCGAAGCGAGTTTGTGAATTTCAGGTTTTGCTGAAAGACAACGCTCAATGAAAAGCAGATGCAGGGCGCAGTGAGCAGGCAGGTCTTTAGCTTACTCCGTTCCGTACAAATACTTTGCAAATTCAGAATCGGCTCCAATTACAAGCTTGGTCTTCTCTCCCAATGTCTTCTTGTAACTCTCAAGCGTTCTGTAAAAAGCATAGAACTCAGGATCCTTGTTGTAGGCATTTGCATAAGTCTCGAGAGCCAAAGCATCTCCTTCACCCTGGATAGTCTGGGCTATTTCATAGGCTTCAGCTTTTAAGATGGTGACTTCCTTTGAGGCCTGCGCTGTCATTATCTTGTACTGCTCTTCCCCTTCCGCGCGGAACTTATTGGCTATTTTTTGCCTTTCAGTCCTCATACGGTTGAAGATATTCTCGTAGTTGCTTTCGGGCAACTCGGTCTTCGCTATACGAACATCGATAACTTCCATTCCAAAATTGCTCACTTCTTCATTTGTATTTATTCTGATTTGATTTGTCATGGCATATACATATGCTTTGTCTGAAATCAAGGTGCTTCCATCAGTCAAACCGATTTTTTCATTCAATTTGGAGTACATTATATCATCCAACTTTGTATTGGCGCTTCTTATATTGTTGACGGTTATTCTGAACAGAAGAGGATTTCTAATCACCCATTGGGCATTGTTATCTAGGACTATCTTCTTCTTGTCGGAAGTTGTGACCTCTCGTGCCAGTGTGTTATATGTCAGAAGACGTGAGGTGTATTTTTCAACTTGATCAATAACCGGAACCTTGAAAAACAATCCCTTGCCCTCGCGAATCTTCACATCTTTAAACTGAGGAATATCATATATTTCAGCTTCCAATTCAGGTGTTATTTTTTCCACAATCACCGTTTGAACCTCACCGAATCTGGTAATCACGGCCTGTTCCATTTCATTTACGGTAAAAAGGGAATTAGTGGCTATAATATATGCCAAGAATACTAACACGACAATCATTATACCTTTTTTCGAAATATCCGGTGTCTTGAAGCGTCTTTCTTGGCGCTCTTCTCCGTCTGATCCGTGAACTTCAAATTTCTTTTGGAACTTGTTAAATAAATCCTCCATTATTGGATACCCCCTTCGCCAGTCACGCCTTGGAGCGGAAGAAATTTAAGAGTGTTTCCATCTTCCCCTACAATATAGATTTCCATACCCGGAAGAACTTCCTCTAATGTCTCAAGATAGAGACGCGTTCTTGTGACAGCCTTTCCAAAAACATATTTCTCATAAACGGCATTGAAGTTGGCAACATCTCCGTTCGCTCTCCTTATCCTATCTTCCCTATATGCCTCGGCTTCCGAAATAAGCTTCGACGCCTCACCTCTGGCATCCGGAATAACCCGGTTCTCATAAGAAAGAGCCTCGTTTATTTTGCTCTCCTTGTCAGCCTTTGCCCTTGAGATGTCTTTGAATGAATCATCCACTTCTTTGGGGGGATAAACATCCTGAAGCTGTACTGCCGTAATCTGCAATCCTATTCCATATGAATCACAAATTCCCTGCAAATCACCCCTTATCTCCTGCTGTATACCAACCTTGTTGTCTGTTAGCACCTCGTCCACATTGTTGTTCGCGACGCTACGTCTGATAGTCGACACGGCAACCGTATTGAGCGTACCTATCTGGTCATCCACATTGAACAGGAATTTCTTGCTGTCTGAAACCCTGAATTGCACAATTGCCTCGACATTGACCAGATTTTCATCCCCTGTAAGCATCAGCGAATTATTACTCAAACTTCTGTCATACGATGGGAGCATTCCCGGATCAGCTTCATTCGCTGTTGCGAATCCGAATTCGAGACGCCTTACCTCCGCAACGTTTACAGTATACCTCTGTTCTATAAGAGGAATCTTCCATTTGAGCCCCGCCTGAGTCTCGGTTCTTGCGTATTCCCCAAATCTTGTGATTACCGTCTCTTCCCCCGATTCGATAGTATATATGCCATTATAGGCCACAATCGCTATAAGAATCAGAAAGAAAAATATCATTGATTTTTTCAATATGTTTGCCTCCTTTTTTAATGTACCATTCCATAGTAACATATAAACATTCGGTTTATTTTAAAGAAATTAATTTTTCACTGATTTGCAACTTAAACACCCCCCTTATATAACGAAAGGGAGGTGTCTTAAACAAAACGATTTATCTGGTTTCAGCTTCCGCAAGAGCCTTTTGGGTAATGTACCCTCTGTCTATCCCTCTGACAAAACTTAAATACGTAGCAGTCACATCGTAACGCGCATCGTGATATGCTATCGATTCTGATTCAAAAAGTTTTTTGGTTTCTTCAAGAACCTCTTCTTCTCCCACACCCATGAAATGGACCAGTTCCTGTAACTTGGGGAACTTGGGGTCTCCATCCTTCCTTTTCAATTTACAGGTTTCTTTAAGCTTTCTCATTGTGCAATATTGTGAAGCAAATGTAAATTCCTGTTTGCATCTTCCGAATTCCTTTTTCATGAACATTTTATCAAAACTGAAGTTGTGCGCCACAAGAACATCCGCTTCAGTAAAATCCTTCTTTATTTCGTCGATGCTATCCTTGAATTCATGATTTTCCGAAAGCTCTTCAAGTTTCCCCGGTGTAAATCCGTGAATCTTGTATGCCTCCAGCTCCATAAACATCACTTTGAAAAAGAAATTTTTTGCTTTCACTTCGCCATCATCATCCATTATATAAGACAGTTGGCAAATCTGTCCCGGTTTCAAACCCGTTGTTTCTGTATCAAAAACCAATGCCTTCATTAAACTACCTCTAATCCTTTTTCCTTAATTATAGGCAATTATATTGATTTGGTCAAACGCAGCGGTTTTTGGGGTCAATTTTCAATTCGGATATTCTCCGGTCCTGAAAACATTCTGGATGGGAGGCACCGCACAAGTATATATTTTTTCTATTTTTCCGTCCTTTAATTCTAGAATTACTGGACAAACCAAATTGTCCTTTTCTCCTCTTGCCATTACTATGCATGGGTATCCCCATAGGTTCTTGTAGAAATTTACTTTTAAAAGTCCCCAAGAAGAATAGTCGGATGGAAAGTATCCCAATTCCGTCATATGACATCACATCCTCATTGGCTTTATTCTTTTATTCAAAATTAAATTGCAAATTCCTTCTTTTGACAACAAAAAACCTCTTTTTTTTCCGGAGGTTTTTTGTTGTCTTTATTTTTCTTTGCATTTATTATTTTGTCTTTCATCTTTCATCTTTCATCTTTTATCTTTTATCTTTTATCTTTTATCTTTTATCTTTTATCTTTTATCTTTTATCTTTTGTTCTTTGTTCTTTATTCTTTATTCTTTATTCTTTATTCTTTATTCTTTATTCTTTATTCTTTATTCTTTCCACTTTCTACTTTCTACTTTCTAGTGCATCATACTTTGTATTATCTTATCGGATGGAATCTTGACATTTATATCCTCGGAATCGAAACTCGGCAAACCGTTTTTTTCTGCCTCTTCAGATACAACTTCGATCATCGCTTCCATAGTAAATTGGACAACCGCAAGCATTTCAATAATCTCAACAGGCATTTCTTCCGGATTGTCATATCTCTCATCTAGATAAGCTTGCAGGTTTTGAGTTACCCCATCCGCTACATCCTGATAGTTTAACGCCTTTTTGTTAGCAATTATGTCATTTAATCTAATTACAACTTCCTTTGTCATATAAAACCCTCCTTTTCTATTTTATTCAAGGGTCGAATTATTATTATAGCCATCCTACTATTTTTTACCTATAAAATCAAGCTTCTTTCTCTTTTGGGCTATATATCCAAGGCCTTTCTCAAAATTTCAATCTCTCTTTTATAGCCCGACAAATCGTTGGGTGTCTCCAGCAATATAGGTCTTTTCGAGATTTCGGGATGCCCCGCAAAAGCCAGGAGTGCTTCCAGACCTATCTTGCCTTCTCCAAGACATGCGTGGCGGTCCTTTCCGCTCCCGCATATATTCTTGCTGTCATTCAAATGAACGGCAGCAAGTTTTTCGATGCCAATTATATCATCAAACCTTGCCAGTATATCATCCGGATTATTTGCAATATCGTATCCTGCATCGAAAATATGGCATGTATCTATACAAACTCCCAAATTTTCATTGTATTTGACTCCGTCAATAACTGCCCGAAGCTCCTCAAAACTTCTTCCAATTTCAGTACCCTTTCCTGCCATTGTTTCAAGAAGCACAAGAGTAGTTTCGTTTCCCGTAAGTATTTCATTTAGTCCCTCTGCTATGCGTTTAGTTCCGTATTCTACACCTTTTCCCGTATGGTTCCCCGGATGAAAATTGTACAAATGGCAAGGCAATTTTTTTAGGCGGTCTAGGTCCCTCCGCATGGTTTCCTTTGCGAATTCCCAAGTCTGAGGCTTATGGGATGCCATATTGATTGTATACGGAGCATGCGCAAGAATATCGCCAAAATTATTTTTCTTCATAAGTAGGGCCAAGGCTTTAACATCGCTCAGAGCGAGCTCCGCAGCCCTTCCTCCTCTGGGATTCCCAGTAAAGAACTGGAATGTATCCGCACCGATTTCCAAGGCTGTTTTCCCCATTTTTTCATATCCATTTGCAACTGACAGATGGCATCCTATTCGCATGAAAACACTCCTCTATTCAATCGGTTCAATTTGCCCCATGGGCGGTTCTTTATCGAGGAAAAAAAGCGCCAATGTTCCTGGCCCCGAATGGGCTCCTATGGCGCATCCTATGAAATTGATCATGATATCTTTTGTTTTGAATTTTTCTCTTATCAATTCAGCCATTATTTCGGCCGATTCAATGTCGTCTCCATGGTTTATTCCTATGCATTGATTCTCAAGAAGCGCGCCTCTTTCTTCTATTATTTCTATCATTCTTCTGTGCAAATGCTTCCTTCCCCTTGTTTTTTCAATTGGGATGAGGGATCCATCCTGCACATCAAGTATGGGCTTCACATTCAACAGACCTCCTATGAATGCCTCCGTTTTCGATATTCTTCCACCCCTATAAAGATAATCAAGCTTGTCAACAGTAAAGACATGCTGCATGTGGACTGCGTAGAAATTTACGGCTCTCTCAATCTCTTCAAGGGAACATCCCTTCTTGGCCATTTGAGCAGCCTTAAGTACAACAAGCCCCATTCCCCCCGATGCACATTTAGTGTCTATAATCTTAATGCGCTCGTCTATCCCCAAATTTTTTTTATTCAAATTCCCGACCACTATCCTTGCCGCATCGCATGTTCCGGACAATTTCGATGAGAAGCTTAGGTAAATACACTCCCTATCAATATAGCTGTTAATAACCTTCAGCAATTCCGCAAGTGGAATTTGAGCTGTCCTGTACACCTCACCCAATCGCATCCCTTCAAAAAGTTCTTTCGGATCAATAGTAACACCGTCAAGCCGCTCTTCATCCCCTTGATTAACCAATAAAGGCATGACCTCAATATCGTATTTTTCAATTATTTTTTTATCTAAATCGCAAGCACTGTCCGTAATTATTTTTACGCCCATATTTCTTCCCCCCATGAATCCTGTATCAGAAACATCTTTTTTACATCTATTGCCATTTTTATATGTTCCGATACTCATTAGCCATTATAAAGTATATAGGCTCTTCCATCAAGTCATTGACAATTTTATTGGTTGATATTATACTGAATGAATGAACATATATTCATATATCAGGAGGCAAACCATGGGAACTCCACACTTTTGCAGTTGTTTTTCATATAGAACTAGCTTAAAGTAAGTTGGACCAATCGGTTCGGCTATTATTTTTATATTTTTTCTTTCATATTACTATCGTGTAATTGCGTGTAATGTGGTATAATATATACAAGAGGTGAATATCATGTTTTTGAAAAAATCTAAATATAAAAGTGGTCGAACTTATCTTTCTATTGTTGATAGTTATTATGATAAAAACAAAGGCTACTCACGAACTAAAACTATAGAAAAAATTGGATACTTAGACGAATTTATAAATAAATTCGAAGATCCAATTGCACATTTTTCTCAAATCGTTGAGCAAATGAAAATTGATAAGAAAGAAAGTAACACACCAATTAACCTAGAGTTCTCTCCTAGTCAAAAACTAACAGTTGGTACAAATAAGCGAAAAAACTTTGGCTACTCTGTACTTAGCTCTATTTATCACGAACTTGAAATTGATAAGTTTCTTATTAATCGCCAACGAAGCACTAAAATCGAGTCCAGTACCAATGATATGATGAAACTACTGGTTTATTCACGTTTGCTTAACCCTGCTTCTAAGAAAAAAACTTATGAAAATAAGGATATGTACTTTGAAAAAAATAATTTCACACTAAATGATTTGTATCGCTCTTTGACTTTTTTAAATAAAAAAAGTAATGAGCTTCAGTTATGGATCAATAATCGCATCAAAGAAAAATACAATAGAGACACCAGTGTTGTTTATTATGATGTGACTAATTATTACTTTGAAATAGATAAGCAGGATGAGCTTAGAAGAAAAGGTGTTTCTAAAGAACATAGACCTAATCCAATTGTTCAAATGGGGTTATTTATGGACACTAACGGTATCCCTATTGCATTTGATTTGTACCCTGGAAATACAAATGATTGTTTAACTTATCGTCCTACACTTTCTCGTATAAAAAAAGAATACGAATTAGGAAAAACTATTGTTGTTGCTGATAAAGGCATGACTACTGGAGACAATATTTACTATACACTTTCTGCTAAGGACGGCTATGTATTTAGTATGTCTGTTAGAGGTGGCAATAAAGAACTTAAAAAATTTGTCCTTGATCAAAACGGCTATGAATGGTTAAGTAGTGAATACAAACGAAAAGATCGCTTGTACCCTCGTGAAATCAAAGTCACTGGAACGAGTGGTAAAAAATTATCTAAAACTGTTCATGAAAAGCAAGTTGTCTTTTATAGTGAGAAGTATGCAAAAAAAGCTCGTGCTGATCGCGCTACCGCCATTGAAAAAGCTATGAAACTTGTACAAAGTCCTAGTGGATACTCACGTGCTACTTCTTATGGTGCCGCAGGTTATGTTAAAAATTTAGAGTTCGATAAAAAAACTGGTGAGATCTTAAATCCCGGAAATACGTTGTACCTAGATGAAGAGAAAATAAAACAAGAAGAAGCACTAGATGGGTATTATGTAATAATAACAAGTGAATACAAAGAATCTTCGGATTCTATTATTGAAATGTATCGAGGACTATGGAGGATAGAAGAATCATTTAGAGTTACAAAGAGTGATTTAGAATCAAGACCAGTTTATGTTTCTAGAGAAGACCACATCAAAGCTCACTTCTTGACTTGCTTCGTAGCTTTGGTCATCGCTAGAATTTTAGAATTAAAACTAGGGAGAAAGCATAGTATAGGGACAATAATCGAAAGTCTTCAGAAATGTAGTTGTACCAATATCCAACAAAACTATTACTTCTTTGATTACTTTGACGAAGTGTTAAGAGATATCGAAATTGCTACAAACGTTGATTTATCAACAGAAGTACGCACTTTGAAAGAAATAAAAAAAAATTTAGCAAACACTAAAATTTGATCTATTGCGCTATGAAAATATGCAAAAACACAAACCCCGCAAACCCACTGATTACAGTAGATGGCGGGGCACTTTTTTAATATTTTGCTGCAAAAGTCAGGATATAGGCTCTTCCATCAAGTCATTGACAATTTTATTGGTTGATATTATACTGAATGAATGAACATATATTCATATATCAGGAGGCAAACCATGGGAACTCTACCTTTACTTACTACAAAAACAACAGAAATGCTTTCGGACCTTTTTAAAACATTGGGCGATTCGACTCGAATTAAAATAATTTGCTCCCTTTTTCAAGGGGAAAAATGTGTACATGAGATATCGGATTTACTCGAAATGACTCCTTCGGCTGTTTCACACCAATTGAGGATTCTAAAACAAAGCAGTTTGGCGAAATGCAGACGTGACGGCCGTCATATGCGCTACTCTTTGGATGACAACCACGTGGAAGAAATCTTCAGACTAGGTCTTATCCACATAGAACATATCCACAAGGAGCCGCTAAAATGATCAGAAAAGATTTCACTCTTAATCATCTAGGATGCGCAAGCTGCGCAGGTAAAATTGAAAAAAGAATACAGGCCTTGCCGGAAATAGAATCTGCCGAAATTGTTTTCTCTCTCAAGAAGCTTATTCTCGAAACTGACAGTGAAAAAAGCATGACTTCTTCCATTCCCAAAATAAAATCCATTATCAAATCCATAGAGCCAAATGTCAATCTTATTGAAACACCGTCTTCAGCATCGCCCCTTGCCACCTGGTTCGAGCTTGCCGGAAAGCATAAATATTTGCTCTTTGCTGCTATACTTTTTATTATTTCTTTCATTGTACAAAATGATTACATTGCATTTACACTGCTCTTTGTCGCCTATATGCTTTCAGGCTACTCTGTCATACTTTCAGGCCTTAAAAACCTGTTCACTGGATCGGTCATGGACGAAAAATTTCTGATGACAATAGCCACCCTAAGCGCTTGGGCAATAAACAAGCCCCATGAAGCCGTTGCTGTCATGTTATTCTTCAGCATAGGAGAAATCTTCGAAGACAGGGCTGTAGACGATTCTCGAAACGCTGTGAAAAGCCTTCTGAAGATGACGCCTAGCGTCGCTACAGTATGCATAGACAACTTGCTTCTCGAAACACCCCCGAAGGATGTCCTGGCAGGTTCTATAATCTTAATAAGACCGGGAGAACGAATTCCTCTTGACGGAACGATTCAGGAAGGAAAATCCTTAGTAGACACGTCAGCCATAACGGGAGAATCCACGCCACTCAATCTTAAAATAGGAGACCTCGTCTTCAGCGGTTCTATAAACAAAACCGGTTCCCTCAAAGTTCGTGTAGACAAGCCCTATGAGGAATCTACAATCAAGCGAATTATGACTCTTGTGGAAAATGCCGTATCCAAAAAAGCTGCGACCGAAAAATTCATCACCCGCTTTGCAAAGGTATACACTCCTCTAGTAGTTTTTGCCGCAATTGCGATGGTAATATTATTTCCGTTGTTAAATATTTTCACAATTCGAGAAAGCATTTACAAAGCCGCAGTATTTCTAGTCATATCCTGTCCATGCGCTCTTGTAGTATCGATTCCTTTGGCTTTTTTCAGTGGTATCGGAGCCGCTTCAAAGCACGGAATTCTAATCAAGGGCGGCAATCATCTGGAAACGCTTGGAAAAGTCAAAACACTTCTTTTCGACAAAACAGGTACACTGACAAACGGCACATTCAACATAACCCGAATCAAATCCGTATCCGGTTTTTCGGAGAACGAAATCCTTAGCTATGCGGCTCATGTCGAAAGCCGTTCCACACACCCGATTGCGATTTCAATTCTATCTGCATACGGCAAGAAGGTTCTTCAGAATTCAATAGAAGATTTTCAGGAAATTCCAGGGAGAGGCGTACAGGCTCTTATAGACGAAAAGCTTATTCTTGTAGGAAATTCCCATCTCATGAGTTCATTCAATGTACTGCATGAAACCGTTTCATCGGTAGGCGTAGTAATATATGTCGCAATAAACAACATATATGCGGGCCACTTAATAGTATCCGATACTCTGAAAGACAGGGTTTATGATGGGCTAAGCCAGCTTAGATATGAAGGCATAAATAAAATGATTATGGTCTCTGGAGACAGAAAAGAAATTGCAGAGAATCTGGCCTGGAGTCTCAAGTTTGACGCTTGCCACGCAGACCTGCTTCCAGAGGAAAAGGTATCTGTTGTAGAGGAATACGCCAATAAACAAATAATAGGATTTGTCGGAGACGGAATAAACGACGCCCCTGCTCTGGCAACGGCAAATGTAGGAATATCTATGGGAGCCTTGGGTTCCGATGCAGCCATAGAAGCCTCCGATGTAGTTATAATGAATGACGATATAGGGCGCATTGCAAAGGCCGTAAGCATATCAAAAGCAGTCCGCGCCATATCCCTTCAAAACATAACGGTCGCTCTAGGTGCAAAAATTGCAATAATGATTCTCGCGCTATTTGGACTGGCCAACATGTGGGCGGCCGTTTTCGCAGATGTAGGTGTAACCCTTCTTGCTGTCCTAAACAGCATCAGAATTGTAAAAAAAAGATATTGATTTGCGTATTCCTACTCTTCTCTGAATATTTTTTCTACGCAACGATAAAAGCAGAGATTTGAAGGTTGATTCCTTCAAATCTCTGCTTAAAATTTTTCTATTCAGCCGCCCTAAACAGCCACGGCGCAAAGCACGAGAGAAAGGTACTTCTCTTCGGTGGACGCCCCTCTCGATGTGAGAACTATAGGCACCTTGGCCCCTCTATGATTCCGGCCATTCTTGAATTAGCCGAATAGAGAAGTGCTTTGCCGAGAATGTTTCCTACTGTGATATTTGGAACAACCATAAGATCCACGTCCCCCGTCACCGGGCTTTTAAAGCCCTTTATCTCGGCGGATTCTTTGCTCATGACAAGGTCTTATGATATCGGACCCTCCACTATGCAGTTCGCCAGTTCCCCTGATTGGTTCACTTTCTCCACTGCCGCAAGGACTGCTTCCAATGTGTGCGTATCATGCGCGCATACGACAGCTACCGTCTTTTTGTCCGCCACGCTCTTTACTTCCTCTATCAATTGGTCAAAGTTTTTTATCATTTCATGTCCGCCCTATTCTGTATATGTCTTCGCTTCTTCTTCTCCGCATAAGACTCTGAGCGCTCCGTATGCGAGTGACTCGAGTTCGTTTTCTCCTGCCATGACTTCTACGGGCGCTATGAATGATACCCTTGCGCTTATCCAGTCGGTCATCATCTTGGAGTAGGCTATTCCGCCGGTCAGTATAATTGCATCCACTTTGCCGCAAAGGACTGTGGAAAGTTCACCTATCCCCTTTGCCACCTGGTAGGCCATGGCTTCGTAAACGGTTTTGGCTTCTTTATTTCCTTCGGCTATCATCTTTTCCACTTCGCGGGCGTCCACTGTTCCGAGATAGGCTGTTATGCCGCCCTTGCCTCTCATCATTTTCTTGACGACTCTTTTGTCATATTCACCACTAAAGCATAGGTCTATTAGGTTGTTGCACGGAACGCGTCCCGCTCTTTCAGGGGAGAAGGGTCCTTCGTCATCGGATATGATGTCGAGCATTCTTCCATGCTTATGCACGCTCACCGAGATGCCTCCGCCCAGATGGGCTACGACGAAGTTCATTTCTGCATATTTCTTTCCGTACTTCTCTGCGACTTTATGGGCCATCGCCCGTGAGTTGAGTGAATGCGAAAAGCTCACTCTCGGTATGAGCGGCATGCCGGAGATTCTTGCTATATCTTCCATCTCGTCGACTGCTACGGAATCGTAGATATATGCGGGAATGCCCAAGCCTTCTGCTATTTCGTAGGCAATCAGAGCCCCGAGGTTGGATGCATGCTCTGCAACGGGTCTGTTTTTGAGGCGGTCTACCATTATATCGTTTACCTTATATGCTCCCGATTCAACCGGAGGAAGCATTCCGCCTCTTCCTACTACTGCGCTCAAGGTTTCAAGCTCTACTCCATTTTCTTTCAAGAGGTCCATGATTACGTTTTTCCGAAAGTCGAACTGGTCCTGCACGTGGTCATATTTCTGTATCTCTTCTACGGGATGGTCGAGTGTCTTGACGAATACTTCCTCTCTGTCTGCGTAAAAGGCTACCTTTGTGGATGTGGAACCCGGATTGATTGCGAGTATGTGTTTCATTATGCCATCTCCCTTCCTTCATCGGTTTTTTTTATCTTTGCAAGTGTCAGTATAAGACCGAGTGCTATCGAGAGCATTGCGGCCGCTAATACCCTATACTGGCCTGGCAACAGAAATGTCAACGTATGCGCCGGTATCCAGAAGAACGGTATTGTCTTAGCCAGTACAAAGCTCACAAAGCACGCCATGTCTATCCGCCCAAAGATCTTTGTCATGGTGATTCCCTCTACACCCTCATGTTTAAGATCGAGGTATGTGTCGGATATCCTGTGTGCAAGCATGAATGTCGGCGCAAATGTGAGGTTCATTATTGCTGCTGTGAAAACGCAAAGGCTAGCGCCACGCCTTCAAACGGTAGGATTCCCATCTCCTGGAGCCTTACGACTCCGGTGGAATAGACGGTAAATATCATGGTGATAAGCATTCCGACGAGTCCCCATATGATTGTCCGTACAAAAAAACTCGCGAAGTCCCATTTCCCGTTGGCCACTCGCCCTGCCCAAAAGTTGCTGCAAGATGATTTAGGCAAACATAACTTCAAGCAATTCATCAAGCGTTATTTTGCCAAAATACTCTCCCAAATGAACTTTTTCGAGAATTTTTCTGACCGAGTCCATTTCATATTTTTGACCCACGAGGCTTTCCTCTACCGGATCCACGGGGCTTAGTCCCAGGTAATCACCAAAGAAACGTATCGAATCGATTATACCTTCCTTTATCACTGCGGCAAATTCTATTTTGCCACCAGCAAAACGCTTCTCGCTATAGATATCGAATTTAGGAGATGCCCCATAGTTCCAATCCCACGTAGAGAATCGCTCATCTCGCATTCTTTGAACCTCAGCTTTTTCCTCTAACGTAAGCAGAATTTCATCTGAATTGCCATTGTCCGAAAGAAACAACTGAATCAGTTCCCAGAAGGCCTTGATATCCATTTCCTCATCGAGATGCTCTTTTATATTCGTCACCCTGCTTCTTACGGACTTGATGCCCTTGGATGTTATCTTGTCCATTTTTACATTTAGAGAATCGACCAAATCGTGAATGTTGACATCAAAGAGCAATGTGCCATGCTGCATGAGCTTTTTCCTGTACATCCTTTGCGCATTCCCTGATATTTTTTTCCCGTCTATAATTATGTCGTTTCTTCCTGAAAGTTCAGCCTTAATATTTAATGTTTTTAGAGCCTCGATAATCGGCATTGCATATTTCTTGAAATCCACCGTAGTTGCGTCCTCTATGTTTGCTATGAAAGTAAAGTTAAGGTTTCCAAAATCATGGTATACCGCCCCGCCACCGGAGATGCGACGTGCAACCTTAATATTTCTCTCCTCAACGAAGCGAGGATTGATTTCTTCGAATGTGTTCTGATTCTTCCCAACGATTATCGCCGGAGCATTTTGCCACAGCAAAAAATAGTCCTCGTCCATATCAACATTCTTAAGGCAATACTCTTCAAGCGCCAAATTGTAATATGGATCGGTTGAATTGTTTAATATAAATTTCATTGCTTTCCTCCTTGATAATTATTATCTATTATATTAGCACAATTTGGTGAAAAACTACAAATCAATATATGGAAATATATAAACTCGAATCCTTAAGAATTCGATGTTATGCTCATAGTATTCTTATCATTGGTGTTTCTCTTGTTTTTTCTTTCATTTCCACTGTCGACTTACTCACTGCGTCCTTTGGCAATTTCGCGTGCCCTGTGGGTATTCATAGCGCTTTGTCTTTGTCTTTTCTTCCCACTTTCCTCTTTCTACTTTCGTAAGCGTCAATTCTAGCACACATTGACAAATAATAAAGCCAGCGCTTAAGCCTCTCGCTGGCATTGTTTAATCCTTTGTTTGATTTTTTCTGACTCTTTATGGAAGTTCCTCTGACCATGGCAAACAAGCGTCCAATTCATCAAAATCAGTTAAATCGATGTTTGGAAGCGTTTCGAATAGATAAATCAAAGCTTGATTATAAAAATCCAATTAATGTTTCTTGCCCGTTGTTACATGGTCTAAAAGACTGTCAACATTTATGCATTCAATTCCAAGTGCAGCAGCGTTTCTTCCGTTCTTGCGGAATTCCTCGCCCATCATGAACTCTCCAAGGTCTATAATTGTTTCAACCATGTCTTGTCTCACTCCAGCTACCCTGCCAAGCTCGGCAAGAGGTACGAGGCTCATTGGGACATCTTCAAGGATATAACGGGTCCGGAGTGTCTTCTGACCGGAAATATCTGCATATGCTTTGGTATTATTTACGGATTCTGTAAGGGTTCCTCCCTTTACAGAGTAAAGCTTTTCATACCATTCCAGCATGCTTGTAAGGTTAAGATTATATTTTTTGCCAAGCTCCACCCTTGCAGCATCCATCTTTTCTATATATGCACCAATTGAAGGCGTAATTCCGTCGTAATAATATAGCCAGTCTCTGCCAGACTCGATTTGAGCGACATTTAAGAGTGATGGTGTTGGATGCATCATGCAGTTTATGTTCTCAAAGCTAGTCACAAGAACATTTTTTCCTGCAAACATTTCAGGAAATGCCTGTTTCAATATATCAAGCAATTCCTCTTTTATTCCAAGAATAGTTGCCGTTCCAAATTTCGGGCTTCTGGCCGCATATAAAAGCGACACAGCTTCTACAAGAACGACCCTACTTTTATACTGTTATCTCTCATTCAAAAAACAATCTTTGCATAAAAAAAAGCCGCTTAGCGGCTTTTAAATCAATTGATATTTGCTTTCTCTCCTGAATATATATATATTATTCTCTCGCATATGTTTGTTATATGATCAGCTATCCTCTCGAGATACCTTCCTATAAACAGAAGCTTTGTGCCCTGGTTTATATAACGTTTATCTTCATGTATCATTATCAAAATCTCACTGTATATGCCCTTGTACAGATTGTCAATCAGTTCGTCTTCCGCGCCTACTTCGTATGCCAGCGAAATGTTCCCGTCGACAAAGCTTCTTTTTGCATTTTTGAGCATTCTGCTAATGATTTTTTGCATTTTAGGAATATCAATCAACGGTTTTATCAAAGGCTCATTGCCTATCTTGATTGTTTCTTTGGCAATATTAACCGAAAAATCCCCAACTCGTTCCAAATCAGTTATTATTTTGGAAATCGAAAAAATAATCCTCAAATCCGTCGCTATCGGCTGTTGAAGCGCTATCAGTTCCACCGAAGCCTCTTCTATGGCATCCATCTGTCTGTCTATTTCATCATCCATTGCTATGACTTTCTTGGCCGCCTCCACGTCCTGAATCAACAGGGCCTCGACTGATTTTACAAAAATTGCCTCTACGTTTTCCATCATGGACACAACGTCGTTTTTCAATTTTTCAATTGCTTCGTCAAACTGCTTTCTTCCCAAACTTTTTGCCTCCTTTTTATCCGAACCTTCCGGTTATATAGTCCTCTGTACGCTTGTCCATCGGATTTGTGAAAATCTTGTTTGTCACGTTAAACTCGGCCATTTCTCCAAGTATGAAAAACGCCGTGTTGTCTGAAATTCTGGCCGCCTGCTGCATCGAATGCGTAACGATGACTATAGTGTAGCTCTTCTTGAGCTCCTCCACTAGGGACTCGATTTTTGAAGTCGCAATTGGATCTAGCGCCGATGTAGGCTCATCCATTAATATGACCTCAGGTTCCACCGCCAGGGCCCTTGCTATGCATAGCCTCTGCTGTTGCCCTCCCGAAAGGCCCAAAGCACTTTTCTTCATGCGGTCCTTGACTTCATCCCAAATCGCCGCCTGCTTGAGGCTCTTCTCGACAATCTCTTCCAAATCGCTTTTGTTCTTCATTCCGTGCGTTTTGGGTCCATAAGCCACGTTCTCATATATGCTCATCGGAAATGGATTCGGCTTCTGAAACACCATTCCAACCCTTTTCCTTAATTTTATCACGTCGATATTGTTATATATGTCGTTCCCGTCAAGCTTGACGCTTCCCTCTATCGTTACTCCCTCAATCAAGTCATTCAACCTGTTGAGTGTTCTCAAAAAAGTTGATTTTCCGCACCCGGAGGGACCGATGAGAGCTGTCACCTTCTGTTCTTCAATATTCATGGAAATATTCTTCAAAGCCTGAACGTCTCCATAAAAAAGATTCAAATCCTTAATTTCAAATTTTAATCCCATGCGTTTTCTCCTTATCTAGCCCCTATTCCTTTTCAGCATAGCAGCCATTCTGTTTGCCAATAGATTGATGATGGCCACCAGAAAAATCAAAACCGTTGCTGTTGCATAAGCTTTTTCAAACGATATGCCTTCTTTGGCCAATATATAAAGATGTACCGACAGGGTTCTGCCCGAGTCCATCAATCCCCGTGGAATATAAGGCGCCATGCCGACAGTCATGTAAACCGCCGCTGTCTCTCCAACGATACGACCGATACTCAAAATGACAGCCGCCAAAATCCCCGGAATGGCCGTAGGTAGAATAACTTTGACGATTGTACTGAGTTTGGAAGCTCCAAGACCAAGACTCCCTTCCCTATAAGCATCCGGAACAGATTTCAAAGCCTCCTCCGTTGTTCTCACAATCGTCGGAAGAACCATGATGCTCAGCGTCAATGCCCCCGAAAGAATGGAAAACTTGAAATGCAGCGCCGTTACAAAAAGCAAAAATCCGAAAAGACCGAAAATGATTGAAGGAATGCCTGCCAGGGACTCCGTGGCGAAACGGATGCTTCTTACCATCGGGCCCGGTTTGGCATACTCGACCATATATATAGCTGCGCAGATTCCGATGGGCGTGACTATCAAAATGGATACCCCAATCACATAAAAAGTCGTCACAATCATGGGAAGTATGCCGCCCTCTCCTGAACCTCTGGCCATGGACGAGATGAATTCCCAACTGATTTGTCCAATACCTTTGTAAAGCACATACCCCAAAATCCACGCCAATATTCCGGCAGTCAACGCGGCCGAAAGCCAAATCAAGCTCCTGAAAATCCTGTCTTTCATATTCTTGTCTTTCATGTCATTCACCCGCCTTGTTTGAAATCAATCCCAAAAGGGCGTTGAGTCCCATGATAAAAACGAATAGAACAACCCCTGTAGCAAACAAAGCATCCTGATGCATGCCAAAGGCATATCCCATTTCAATAGCTATGTTTGCCGTCATGGTCCGTACCCGGTCAAGAATCGATGTGGGAACCAAAGCTGTGTTTCCGGCCACCAGAATCACCGCCATGGTTTCGCCGACAGCCCTTCCTATTCCAAGTATCACGGCTGTAAGTATGCCTGATTTCGCCGCAGGCAAAATAACTTTGAAAATCGTTTGCATCTGGCTGGCTCCCATAGCTAGGGAGCCTTCCCGATATTCCTTCGGAACCGCCCGAATAGCTGCCTCCGAAATACTCACCACCGTTGGCAAGATCATGACCGAAAGGATGATGATTACTGCCAGGAGACTGTTACCTCCGCCTCCAAACCACTTGTCAATGATAGGAACAATCACCACCAGACCAAAAAAACCGTACACCACCGACGGAATGCCTGCCAAAAGATCCACCGCCGGGCGTATGACGGCCGCAAGTCTCGAAGGCGCCACCTCGGCTAGAAATACAGCAGTCAACAGTCCCACGGGTACTCCCATGACCATGGCTCCCAATGTACCCATCAACGATGCAACAATCATTGGCAAGATGCCGAAAACATCATCTAAAGGTTGCCATTTACTGCCAAGCACAAAATTCCCCAAACCATATTTCAAAAGAAACGGACCGCCTCGTATAAAAACAAAAATCGTAATAACGGCGACCCCCAATACTGCCGTCAGGGCGCACAGCAAAAAAACCGCTTCAACAATAGACTCAAAGCGTTTTCTAGCCTTGTTCTCTTCCATTTTCAAACTTCCGGTTACAGTTTTTGATTCAAAATTTTCCATGGGTTATCTCCCAACACATGATTTATTAAACGAAAGGCTTATGAACATATAAAACAGTCAGAGAGCAGACTTTGCGAGAAGGAATTCAAAGCCTGCTTCAATCCGTTTTATTTCATTATCTTTTCCTATTATTTAACCGGGATATTCTTTTCTGAAACGATAGCCTGTCCTTCTTCGCTAAAGATGAAATCGAGATACGCTTTAGCTATTCCCGAATTTTCACCCTTCGTCAGCATCAGGAAAGGTCTGGAAACTTTGTATGAGCCTGCCAAAATGTTATCAACCGTAGGCTCAACACCGTTAATTTCTACAGTCTTTACGGTTTCATCCACATAAGAGAGAGAGATGTAACCAATACCATATGTTTTACTAGCAATATTGGCTTTTACCGAGCCGTTTCCTTCTGCAATGAGCGCGTCCTCTTTAACTGCATCGATTTCCAAAAGCTCCTCGAAAGCACCTCTCGTTCCGGAACCTTCTTCTCTTGAAACTATCAGAATTTCTTCATCTGCACCACCGACTTCCTTCCAATTAGTAATTTCACCCTTAAAAATAGCCTTAACCGTTTCCGGATCTAAATCGCCAACTTCATTGGTCGGATGAACTACAACAGCAATTCCGTCATACGCGATGATATGTTCGTCAAGTCCCCATCCTTTTTCTTCGGTTTTTAAATCCCTCGAAGCCATGCCAATATCCGCAGCGCCTTCGCTAGCAGCCTTAACACCTGCAGTGGATCCCACCCCTTGAACATCCACTCTAACTCCGGGATTCTTTAACATAAAAGCATCAGCAATTTCCTGGGCAAGAGGAGTAACTGAAGTCGATCCTACAACTGCAACCTCGCCTTCAAGGCTTCCTTCCTCTGATGTCTGTACCGGAGCCGCCTCTTTTGCGCAACCGGAGAAAATCCCCATTGACAATACTAGCGTAAGTCCCAATACAATTACTCTTAAATTTCTTATATTCATGTTTATCTCCCTTCAATTAAAATAATATTTTTATCTTCTTGTTTACCTTCACAAAAAATATATCATTTTAGAATAACTGCTTTGTTATCCCTTTGTTAATACTATGTTAAAAGCGCGTTAATTCATTCAAAAAAAATATACCGCACCTGTTTCAGCGCGGTATATTTTGAACATTTTCATTCAATGGAATTTTTACGATGAATTCACTGCCCTTGCCTTCTTCGCTTCTAGCTTTAATTTCTCCATTAAACGCAATGACTATATGCTTTACTATTGCGAGCCCTAACCCAGTCCCTCCAACATCTCGTGAACGGGCCTTGTCTACTCTGTAAAACCGTTCGAAAATCCTTGGTATATCATTTTCCGGAATCCCCAATCCTGTATCCTTCACCTTTATAAACAAATCCCTATCAAATTTATATACTGAAACAAATACCTCGCCACCATCTGATGTGTATTTAACCGCGTTGTCAACCAGATTTAAAACCATTTGCTTGAACCAGTCGCGATTGCCGTATAGAGATGGCAGGTCTTCCGGTATGCGCCGCTTGATTTTTATGCCTTTGTTTTCAGCGGTAATATCAACCATCTCGCAAACCTCTTCTATTGCCTTGCCCATGTCAATGGCGTCTTTCCTATTCTTGCCGAGTTGGCTCGTTTCGATATTTGACAAAATCAGCAGGTCGTCAATGAGGCGATAGAGTCTTGCGCTTTCTATTTCAATGATGTCAAGAAAACGGTCCCTCACATTCTCATCATACATGGCGCCACCCTTAAGCGTCTCGACGAATCCAGATATGGACGTGAGCGGCGTCTTCAATTCATGTGAAACATTTGCTACAAAATCCTTGCGCATATCTTCAAGCACCCGTATCTCCGTTATGTCTCGTATAACCATTATGGTTCCGAGTATTTCTCTTTTCACTGTGTCGAGTCTGATTTTTCCGGAACTTATTTTAAGCACCATGTGCTCGGGCTCCCGTATAACTACTTCCCGGCTCCCTATTTCTTCATTTTCCAGAATCGAACTTACCATATCCCTCGCAGCTGGTTCTTCTATAATATCTGTCAATATTTTACCGTATACATCTCTATCGTCGACTCCAAGAATTTCTTTGCAAGAATAATTCATAAGCATGACTCTTTTTTCATTATCCACGGCAACAAGCCCTTCAGATATGGATGTCAGAATGGACTGCAGATTCAAATGCTCATCGTTGAGCATTGAAATGTTGTTTTTCAATCGTTCCGTCATAACATTGAACGCATCACCAAGGGCTTCGATCTCGTCCCCGGTTTTCACATTCACCTTATGTTCGAAATCGCCCGTTGAAATCTGCTTGGCAGATTCTGCAATACTTAGTATAGGCTCGGTTATACGTTTTGAATATCTGTAAGCCATGAAAAGCGAAATCCCGAATGCAATAAATAGGGAGAGAAGAATATTCTCTATAAAATTCCGGTTAATCTGATTAATTCGAACCAGAGGATAGGCCAAGCGAACTGCTCCCACTATCTCTCCATCTTTTTCCAATGGAATAGCCATATACATGTAGTCTATGTTAACTGTAGCGCTGGTTCTTATGCCTTTCCCTACAAAACCGTCCAAAGCTTCTTTGAATTCAGAACGATTCTGATGATTCTCCATATCAAACAAATCATTTTCCAGAACCTCTGAATCGGCCAAAACCTTTCCTTTGGAATCAATTACCGTCACCCTAACATCAATCGTTTCGGATATCTCCGACACAAATGAATGAAAATCAATACCCTCCAATTCTTCTTCAAATAGTTTTTTCTCGACGTTCAACTTCAAAAGCTTCAAATTGCTTGCGAGATGCAATGTTAAATCTTCTTCGTAATTGTCTTTTAGAAATTGGTGCGTTAAAACTCCTATGAGAACAAAACCAACAACCATAAGAACCATATATGTCATAAATAATTTTTTTTTCATACCATCACCTATTTCAACCTATAACCGACCCCACGGACGGTTTCAATTAGTTCACTTTTATTCTGCCCAATTTTTCTTCTAAGATGTCTAATATGCACATCCACCGTTCTCGTATCTCCAAAATATTCATAGCCCCAAACCCTATCAAGAATCATATCCCTTGTCAAAACCTTTCCTTGATTTAACAAAAGAAGCTTTAAAAGCTCATATTCCTTCAGCGTCATTTCAACCGGCAAGCCATCCACCTTAACCTCGTGTTTAATAGAATCGATGACGATTCCGTCTATTTCCATGCTTCCGGAGGGCTCTAAGTCTCCGCTTCTCCTCAACAGGGAATTAATTCTTGCCTTTAGTTCATTTATGCTAAACGGCTTGGTAATATAATCGTCGGCTCCCGTATCAAGGCCTTCTATTTTGTCGGTTTCCTCGCCTTTTGCGGTGAGCATTATGATAGGCAGTTTGCGCATTTTAACATTCCTTCTCACCCTTTGGCAAACCACCGTCCCACTCATGCCTGGAAGCATCAAATCAAGCAAAACCAAGTTATAATTTCCTTTCTCAATCATTGACAGAGCAACCTCTCCGTTTTCGGCAACATCCACCAGAAAACCCGATTGCTCAAGATTGTATTTGATCAGTTCTAGAATATGAACCTCATCATCCACGACCAAAATACGTATTTTTTCCATTTTAACCCCTTTCGCCTTCGCATTTTGAACGCGAATAGATATTTTTCAATCTATAATACACAAATCATGTTAATTGTATGTTAATTATCCCTTTGTTCTCCATTTTTATTATACATTTCGCAATCTGTATACACATCAACATGTGCTGCCAGAACAGCATAAAAACTTCTTCTCCGGACTGAATGGTCTCCATGACCATCGACTGCTATCCCATCGCTTTTACTATCGCAATTACATCCTTCTTTTGAATACCTTAATCGTCTTTTTTTAGCTGTCTTTACAAAAGTTCGTAGCTGCTTCCTATAACAGGAAGGTTAATGGTATTTAGCACTCTTTCGAGGAGAACGCCCTCCCTTTTGGGATATTCAAAACCATAGCTCGCCCTTATTGCCGTAGTTATGAACTGCACGGCCCGTTCCATGGCCACGGGAAGGCTGTCACCTTGGAGCAGGCTTCCAACAACTATGCTTGCAAAAACATCTCCGGTTCCCGGAAAATGGGCAGGTATGTATCTGCAGCTTACCTTCCAGTATTTATCGTGCTTGCTGTCGTAGGCTATAACGCTCGTATTCTTGTCCCCTTCAGGGCTTGGAACGCTTGTAAGAATGACCGTACCCGGCCCCATGTCGGCCAGACGCTTAAGCCAGCTCTTTACTCCGTCGATATCTATGTATTCGTCGTAGTCTTCCCCTAGTAAATAGGCCGCTTCCGTGAAGTTCGGAGTTATTATGTCCGCCTTTCCAACAAGATCACGCATTTTTCTGACCATTTCATTGTCCATTGTTGCGTATAGCTCCCCATTGTCCCCCATTACGGGGTCAATAAGAACAAGGTTTTCTTTATTGCCAAAAAAATCTATGAAATCCGATACGATAGCAATCTGCTCCGGAGAACCTAAGAATCCGCTATATATGGCATCGAATTCTATATCGAGTTTTTTCCAATGGGCAATATAAGCCTCGAGCCGATCTGTCAGATCAATGAATGTATAGTCTGTAAAATCTCCGGTATGGCTTGAAAGAACCGCCGTTGGAACGGGACAAACCTGTATTCCCATAGTAGACAATATTGGAATGATTGCCGTCAGCGATGCCCTTCCGAAACCCGATAGGTCGTGGATTGCCGCCACCCTTTGAACAGGACTTTTCATTAAACGCTCCCCCCTTTTATTTCATTCTGTATGTTACGTAGCCCTTATACTTCAGCTTTTCTATCGTTTCATCCCCGTTTAGACGACCTAGCATGCCTTGCGCGTCCCCGCTGCGGCTTTTGATGAAGCTCGCTATCTCGTGCTGATTCATTGGATGCCTTGCTATTATGCTTAGCACCGCTTCAAAATCGTCCTTTATGCCACTTGAGAATTCGCTGTCGCTCAGGTGTTTAATTGAGTAGGCATTAAGACCGCTGGCAAATTTCTCTAACCTCAAAGAATGGTTTTCGTTCATTGCTCATGTGCCTTGTTCGGCCAAGTTGACAATAAACGCATGAATAGTTGCATGTATCTGCCGGAATCGGTTCTATTCCCACAGCAAGCCCCATGCGTCTTGATGGCACAGGTCCGTATACGTATTTGTAATCCACTATCTCTATCCCCTTTTACAGTTTTATCAATTCGTAGTCCGAGCTTCCAAGGCCAATGGACTCTCCGTAGCTTATCTGAAGCTCTCCGTAGGTTCCCTTTCTCATTGCTTTGAAATGGTCCTCTCCACACGTACACTCATCGCCCGTCCTATTATCATGGAGCATCGAATGCTTGAGTGCCGATTCCTCGTTTATAAGGTCTAGGCTTGCCTTGTCTATGGCAACCGGATCCGTAGACGCCAATATGCCAATGTCCGGCACTATAGGGGCATCGCTCCATGGAACGCAGTCGCAGTCGGGGGTTATATCCATAAGAAAATTAAAATAAATTGTCTTTTCCTTCTTGTCTTTTACCGCTCCGTAGGCATACTCGGTCATCTTTTCTATGAAATCCTTGGCCTCGCTTCCCCACTGGTCGAGCTCTATTGCCGCAGCAGGACATACGGTAATGCATTCCCCGCAGCCTATGCATTTCTCCTCGTGTATGAATGCCTTTCCTTCAATATTCTCGATAGCCCCTTCCGGGCAGACATTTATGCAGGCCTCGCATCCTATGCATTTTTCAGCTTCGACCTTTGGACGCGTAGAGTGCTGGTCTCTTTTTCCGATAGCGGGCGCGCAGCCCATAGCTATGTTCTTTATGCTTCCTCCAAAGCCCGCCATTTCGTGGCCCTTGAAATGCGACATCACGACCATTGCGTCGGCATTTACTATGTCGGATGCTATCCTGGCAAAACTAAAGTGCTTGAGCCCAAGCTCCACTACGCAAAAATTGTCGCTCTTTATGCCGTCCGCAATCAGGATTGGCGCCCCTGTTACAAGCGGCGTAAAGCCGTGCTCGTATGCCGTGTTCAAATGATCCACCGAATTCTTTCGGCTCCCGCTGTAGAGAGTGTTTGTATCCGTAAGGAATGGCTTTCCTCCAGCTTCCTTTATCTTGTCCACTATGGGACGAACGAAAATCGGACGAATGAATCCGTCTCCTCCCTTTTCGCCAAAATGAAGCTTGACCGCAGTTAAATCACCCTCCGAGATTATCTCTGACGCCCCTACCGCATCGAACAGTCGCAAAAGTTTGTTGTGCTTATTCTCTTTTTTTCTTCTTGACCTGAAATCCATGAAATATACTTTGCTTTTCATTTTAATTCCTCTCTTTCCATTTGTTTTCGGAGCTCCATGCTCTTTTCCGCCAAAATATATGGATCGATATAGACACCCATAAGCTGAGTCTCAAAGTGCAGATGAGAACCCGTAGAAAAACCGGTGCTGCCCATTGCCCCTATCTCCTGCCCCCTGTTTACATTATCCCCAATTGCAACCGACATGGCTTCAAGATGCGCATATAACGTAAAGAGCCCTCGGCCGTGGTCGATTACAATGGTGTTTCCCGTAAGGCTCTGTACTTCGGCAAGAACAACTTTTCCCGAATTTGCCGCCAGAATCGGCGTTCCCTTTTTATTTGCCAGATCTATGCCCGAATGTATATATCCATAATCTCCGTTCAAGGTCCGCCTTGCCCCAAACGGTGTCGAAATCCGCCCCTCAACCGGCATAATGAATGCCTCGTCCCAATAAATTTCCTCCGTTCGCACCGACTTCGCAATGGCCATCCTAAACTTCTCCCAGCCCTTTGAAACTGCTTCGATGCGTCTTTCAAGAAGTTCTTGCGATATCTGAAGCTCCTGACTCGGAAAAATCCTGTCTGTAAACCCGATGTCCAGTTTCTTTCTGAATATAGTGCGTCCGTCTCTTTTAACACTTACGATTAAAAAACCTTTTTTGCCCGAATTCAATGTATCCACCGCGAACAGTCTGTTCCATTCATCCTCGTCCTCGGTCACGTGGAAGAATGTCTGCATATGAACCATGTCCGTTTCAATGCTAACCTGATCATCCTTTTTAAGATTCTCCATTTCAAGGGAGAAAACCCAACCCGGCTGCGTGTCTTTCATCAAAATCTCCGCAAGAGGCAATGGAATTTTTGCCTCCGAAAGCTGTTCCACTGGCTTTTCCACTAGCTGTTCCACGGGCTTTCCCGCAGCACATGCCCCAAGCATCATTATTAATATTATTAAAACCGCCAAAATTGGTTTCTTTCCCATTACTTTACCTATTCCCTTTTTAATTAAATTATATCATAGAAAGATAGAGGGACCTGCGATTTTTGAAACCGCAAATCCCCCTCTATGTTTATAAATTAAAAATCCAAATCCTTTTGCGCGCAGCGGACTATTTCATCATTTGAGCTTGAAGCACAGTAAGAGCAACTGTTCCAACGATATCCTCAGCTGTACAGCCCCTTGAGAGATCGTTTACCGGCATTGCCAAGCCTTGAGTCACCGGTCCGTATGCACTAGCCTTGGCCAATCTTTGAACAAGCTTGTATCCTATGTTTCCAGCGTCAAGGTCGGGGAATATTATTACATTTGCCTTACCTGCAACATCGCTTTCAGGAGCTTTTTTCTTCCCTATAGCCGGTATAATTGATGCGTCGAATTGAAGCTCGCAGTCCAATTTAAGGTCGGGAGCTAGTTCCTTGGCAATTCTTCCGCCTTCGATTACCTTGTCGACATCGGGATGGTTTGCGCTGCCCTTTGTTGAGAATGAAAGCATGCTTACTACGGGCTCAACGCCAGTAAGCGCTTCAAAAGTTGCCGCGGAGCTTATTGCTATGTAAGCAAGTTGCTCGGAATCGGGATTCGGATTAAGTGCAGTATCGGCAAAGATGAATAAGCCGTCAGCTCCAAATTCGCAGTTGGGAACTTCCATTATGAAAGCAGCGGAAACGAGTTTTGTTCCCGGAGCAGTCTTGATAACCTGCAAAGCCGCACGCATTACATCGGCTGTGGCGTTTACAGCTCCTCCAACCATTCCATCGGCATGGCCAAACTTGACGAGCATGCACCCGAAGTACAGTGGATTTACAAGAATCTCAGCTGCTTTTTCCGGAGTCATTCCCTTTTTCTTTCTCATCTCTACAAATGCATCTATGAATTCGCCCATTTTTTCGAAATTTGCAGGATCTATGAATTCAGCTTTTGAAAGGTCATATCCCTCTGCCCTTGCCAATATTTCCTCTTTGTTTCCCACAAGAACGATTTCAGCCATTCCGTCTGAAAGAATCATGTCAGCAGCAGCTATTGTTCTCATATCTCCAGTTTCCGGAAGTACAATTTTCTTGATGTCTTTTTTTGCCTGTAGCTTGATTTTTTCTAAAAAATTCATATGTAAATTCCCCCTTGTTTTGTTTTTCCAATTCTTATTATATGTTACTTGTTAACTTGTTTCAATGATTGCAACAGATTTTGCATAATGTATACATCAATTAATCAATGTTCACTCCTTATAAGTTGTTTATACAAAAATCGAAGACAAAAACTATCCTGCCTATCATGGAAGAATAATCTTTGCCTTTGATTTTTTATCCTTTAATTCTGCTTCTTTTAATCTTGTACTTTTTTTCTTTTGTCGTTTGAAACTTGCAGCGTTTAATGCACCACTCGAATTGAGAATCTACTCGAGGCATTTCAGGTTGAGGTTTCATATTGCGATGCATCGACCGAGGCCTGATTTTCACAGCTTTGGATAAGGCTAAATCGTCAATAAATTCGCTTTGGCCTTGGCCCGATGCGAAGCGAGTTTGCGAATTTTAGATTTTGCCGAAAGACGAAGCTCTATGAAAATCCGCCGCAGGCCGCAGTAAGCAATTAAAACCTTGACCTAAAATCATCAACTTTCTTTCCACTTGCTGTTTTTTTACTACTTAACCACAAGAATCGGTATTTTGACATGATATACAACCTTGTTGGTTACACTTCCGAGCCTGAGCCGTTTTCCTGCATTCATTCCGTGGGATGTCATTATTATTAGATCGAATCCCTCATTTTCTGCAATTTCGAGTATTTTTTCTGCGACATCGTTTGACTTTTCTGCCCTTAGCACCACAGGCATCTCTCTTCTTTTAAAATATTCCTCTGCTCGCTTCAGAATTTCATCACCCGGCTTGTCTCCATCGTACATTTTTTTCTGTACATTCAGCACTGTTATCTCGGATTCGTATTTTTCATAGAATTGGTCAGCATACTCAAACGATTTAATGAAATGCTCGGACTGGTCAATAGGAATAAGCACCTTTTTCATTAAAATCATCTCCTTTCTCTTTACTACTTAAACCCCGGAAAAACTTTTTCTACCAACTTCCACCGCCACCGCCTCCTGCGCCGCCTCCCGAAAAACCTCCTCCTCCTGAAAAACCGCTTTCGGATGACTTTGTCGAAATCATGCTTGCCGATGTAATATTGAGATTCCTGTTCATGGCTCCTATAAACACCATTGTCCTGAAGCCGCCACCGGGATATCCATAGTACCAAGAGGGAGGCTCGGTAAGCAGATCATCAAACTTCTTGGCCCACTTCTTTGTAACTCCCAAAACTACGGCATATGACAAAACATCATAGAAATAAGACGGATTCTCGTCAAACAACATCTCCAGCTTTGGTTTTTCAGCTGTTTCTATGAACTGCTTGAGGCCGAGTATTTTTTCCATCACCCTTTTGCCGTATTCCGTCTT